>DAIRSC010000041.1:0-13106 GCA_036804585.1 Chitinophagaceae bacterium | reverse complement strand
GTACTATCCCTCGAACGCTTCCTTGAATTTGAAGCGCCTATGAGATAATCAGCAAACCCTAATTAGCGCAACAAAATGAAATCACCTTTAACGGTTCGGTATCTGGCATCACCGAAACATTGATATTGCAGAAGATAAAAATAATTTCCAACATCGGCCTGACTTCCTTTGATGAGACCATTCCATCCTTCGCTGAGATTGGACGATTCAAAAACCTGTTTGCCCCATCGATCAAAAATGCGAAACTGATATTTTTCGAAACGAGCATTGGCGATTGGTCGGAAGACCTCATTATTGCCATCGCCATTCGGACTAAACGCATTAGGCATGGCTAAATTACCACAGCAGTTGATATACTGCAATTGAACCTCGGCAGTATCCTTACAGGCATTCTGATCTTGGGCGATCAGGGTGACTTTGGTATTTTGCAAACCCTGATATACAAAACGTTCACCCACAAAACGTGGAGCGTTTAAATAATCGTTGAGATACCATTTATAAAGAGATGCGCCATAGCCTTGAAGTATAATGGAGTCGCCCAAACATAGATCCTTTCCGGGCGAACTGATGGTGGCCATCACTTCAGGGTACTGAGTCAACAGAATCGTATCACTGGCGTAACAGCCCGGGTCATTGCTCACTTGAACAGAATACATGCCGGATTCAAATATGGATTGACGATCAACGCCACTTTGTCCATTAAACCAAAAATATTGTTGAAAAGGCCCGGGATAAAGTACAACGGAATCACCCTTACAAAAGGATTGATCAGGACCCAGATTAGGTTGTGGTTTAGGTTTTAACCATAAAAAAGTTTGGGTAATGGAATCACAACCAAAGGTCGTTTGTAAACTATCCCAATAAGCCCCGGCAACTGTCTGCCATGCACCGCCCACAAAATACGATTCACCCTCACAAATATTGATGGAGGTATCTTTATTGTAATAAGGGTAGACGGTCAGATTGAGGGTGCGAATACTATCGCAGCCATTGGTATTCGTGAAAGTATCCAAATAAGTTCCTGAAGCATTGTACCCCAGATAAGAACCAGGCGCACAGATGGAAACAGTCAATTGTGTATCAGTGATTGGATGAACGAGTAAATCAAGCGTTCGGATACTATCGCAACCATTGACATTAACCAGTGTATCAATATAGATTCCGGTAGTACCATATCCCAAATACGTGTAAGGCTCGCAAATGGTTTGTGTAATGTTTGAATATGTAATGGAGTTTACGGTTAATTGAATAGTGCGGATACTATCACATCCGTGAATGCTGAAAAAACTGTCAATATAAACACCTGTTGTGTTATAACCCAGAAAAGAATCGCCCTGACAAATGCTTTGATTTATATTGGTATACTCAATTGGATGAACAATCAGATTCAGAATCCGAACACTATCACAACCATTGGCATTGACAAAAGTATCGAGGTAAGTGCCGCTATTGGAATAACCCAGGAAACTATTGGGCGCACAGATACTTTGATTGATGGTGAAATAAGTGATGGGGTTCACCAATAAATTGAGTGTTCGAACACTATCACAGCCATTGGCATTCACTAAAGTATCGACATAAGTTCCTGTGCTGCTGTATCCCAGATAAGAATTGGGTTCACAAATGGTTTGACTGATACTGGAATAAGTGATTGGTTGTACCTGCAAATTTAAAGTACGAATACTGTCGCATCCATTCGAATTCACCAATGTATCGATGTAGGTACCGGATGTCGTATAACCTAAGTAAGAATCAGACTCGCAAATGGTTTGATTAAGTACCGAATACGTGATTGGATGCACCGTTAATGTTATTGTTCGGATACTATCGCAACCATTGGCATTGATAAAGGTATCCAAATACACCCCACTGTTCTGATAGCCCATAAAACTATCCGGTTCACAAACACTCTGATTGATGAAAGAATAGGTTATAGGGTTGACCGTTAAGTATAATATTCGAACGGAATCGCAGGCGTTGGCATTGACGAAAGTATCCAAATACACGCCACTACTACTATAACCCAGATATTGATTGGGTTCACAAATGGTTTGAAACAGGGTGTCATAAGTGATTGGTAAAACAGTGAGCTGCAAGGTGCGAATACTATCACATCCTCTTGAATTGATGAACGTGTCGATGTAAGTACCTGAAACGCCATAACCCTGAAAACTATCCGGTTGACAAATACTTTGCACCACGGTATCATACGTCATAGGCCATACGGTTAAATTTATCGTTCGAACACTATCGCAACCATGACTATTCACCAGTGTATCCACATAAACACCTGTTTGCGAATACCCCTGGTAAGAAAATGGTTCGCAAATAACCTGTATGATATTCGAATAAGTGATAGGCCAAACAATCAAATTGAGTGTTCGGATACTATCACATCCATTTGCATTGATGAGTGTATCTACAAAAGTACCACTTGATGAATATCCCAGAAAACTGCCCGGTTCGCAAATACTTTGATTGATGGTCGAATAAGTTATTGGGGTAACGGTCAATTGTAAAGTTCGCACGCTATCACAACCATTTGCATTCAGTAGTGTATCTATATAAGTACCCGAATTTGTATACCCCAAAAAGTTCTCGCCCTGGCAAATGGTTTGCTGAATAACAGAATACGTGATGGGCTTTACAAGCAGATTCAATGTTCGAATACTATCGCAACCTAAGGCATTCACGAAGGTATCGATATATGTACCAGTGGCAGAGTAACCTAAAAAAGAATTCGGCGCACAAATGGTTTGATTCAGGGTGGTGTAACTTCTGGGTTTGACCCAAAGATGTAAAGTTCGAATACTATCACATCCCTTACTATTGACCAAAGTATCTACATAGGTGCCGGTGCTGCTATAACCCAAAAAAGAATTCGGTTCACAAATAGTATCGTACAATACACTGAAACTTGGATTGCTGACGACAATAACCGAAGTGAGGGTATCCTTACAACCAAAACCCGGATAAGGTGCAAGGATCAACTGATAGGTCATATTCGTGGCGGGTGTTGGGATAACCGGATTCTGACCTGTCGCCAAAATGTTAGAGAATGTAGAATCATACCAGGTATAGGTTTGAAATCCTGCCGGAGCGTTCAAAGTCATGGTAGGCGTATTGACACAAACTACGCTGGATGTTTCGAACAGGGAACAAGTTAAATCCACGTAACCATATCCAAAATGACCGCCATTGGCACAATCACCCGATGCAAAACTGACCACAATGGTACTTCCATTCCATCCGGAGAGATTTAAACTACCTGTTGCCCAAGGCCTGTAGCATGTATCACCATTGCAGGTAAAACCGGGCAATGCCGATGAGGCCACAAAAGTAAATTGAGAACAAGGAATTGGGGTCCCGGTAGCAGAATCAAAGGCCTTTACTTCAAAACGTGGTTTTTGGGCATTGGTATGGGATGAACCAGGATCCTGAAACACCACCGCATACCGAAAAATCAGGCTGAAATTACTAACCGTAGGAGGAACCTGGACATAATAACTGGCCTTTTCTGCTTTTTTGCCACTGACTGTATTACCCAGTTTCAGTGAATAATTACCTCCCCCCGGTGCCACTATTGGGAAACCACCTGTAGGATCGACTCCCGGCCCGTTGGTAAGCATATGACGATTAAACAATTGTCCGGACGGGACCGTAACAATAGGGCAACATTGTCCGGTATCAAATTTCCAATATCCATAATTACCACCCTCAAAATCCATATTTGGAGGGCAGATAAGTGAAACTTGCGCTGTGGCCTGATTAAACAACAAAACCAACATCGCAACAAAGAGTTGCAATCTTTTCATTTTTTTCATTTTACGAAGTTATGAATTCAACTTTAGGCCGCTAATTCTGCCCCTTCGATATTCTGATACACCCAATACGATTGTTAATAAATCGATAAAACATCAAAAACCATGCCATTTGGCGATTCCAATCCAATTTTTCTCCTATTTGGCCAAAGATTAATTTATACTTGATTCATTTACAGGACTTCAGTGTATTTTAACGCAATATACGTTAATGACTTTGTTTATCCAAACAACAAAGACGGCCAAGTGACCGGGCTTCATCGCAGTGTTTCCATTTCTGGATATGGTCCAAAGAACCAATGAGTCGGTTTAAGTCTAGAATCAAAAATCACCTGGATATTAGACTTCAAAAAGTTCATAACATGGTCTTTGGGGTGGTAAAATCGCTTTTAGCCAGTGAGGTTGCAGACAAAGCCCTGAATCCCCCTAGGATATTGATGACATTTTCATAACCCCGTGCTTTCAGAATAGACGCGGTAATGATCGAGCGGTAACCACCTGCACAGTGGACATAATAGGTTTTAGCTTTATTCAGCATATACATATTCTGATTTATAAAATCCAGAGGGAAATTGTTTGCACCTAAAAGATGCTGACTTTCAAATTCGCTTTCTTTACGCACATCAAGTAAATGAATGTCGGGATTCTTTAGATACAGTGATTCAAAATCTGAAGCGCCTATTTCTTCCAACGTATCTGTTTCGAAACCTTCTTGCATCCATGCTTTTAAACCGCCCTTGAGATAACCCTTGGTAAAATCGTAACCTACTCTCGCCAGTCGCACCACGGCTTCTTCTTCACGTCCTTCGTCAGTAATCAACAAAATAGATTGTTTTAAATCAATGACTAATGCTCCTACCCAAGGAGCGAAATAATCATCGAGTCCGATGAAAATGGAGCCCGGAATAAAAGCTTTCGGAAATTCATCTTTACCTCTGGTATCAATCACAACGGCTTTTTCGGATTCCCATACCATTTGAAATTCCTTTGGTGGAAGGCCTCTTGTTCCTCGTTGGATGATATCATCAATACTTCCCAATCCTCCTTTCAAATTCATAAGCACGTTAAAAGGAAAATACTGAGGTGGTGCTACCAAACCCTCAGTCACTTCTTGAATAAATTGTTCTTTATCAATTTCAGGGCGTAAGGCATAATTGATTCTCTTCTGATTACCGAGTGTATCGGTTGTTTCCTTACTCATATTTTTACCGCATGCACTTCCTGCAACTGGCCCGGATAAACAATCACCTCATCAGCAAGAGGCATGATTTTATTTCGCAATGAATCATACAATAAACCACCTAAATATTCCGGTGTGATTTCTGCATTTACTTTTTGCACCAAATCCGGCCGTCCCACATCGCCAATAAATAAAGTATCCCCTGTGAAAATGGCATAATCTTTTCCTTGTTCATCTTTTAATAAAAAAGTACTGGACTCCATGGTATGACCGGGGGTATGCAATACTTGAATGCTAGCATTTCCGAGCTGGAATATCTCCATATCTTTGGCTACATAAGCATCGTAGCCTGGTAAAGCCGTTGGACCAAAAACGATTTGTGCTCCGGTTTTATTGGCTAAATCCTGATGACCACTTACAAAATCTGCATGGAAATGGGTTTCAAAAATATACTTGATTTTTGCACCATTCCGCATGGCCATATCCATATAGGGTTTGGTTTCACGCAGGGGATCAATGATAGCTGCATCGCCATTGCTTTCGATGTAATAGGCTGCTTCGGCTAAACAACCTGTGTAAATTTGTTCAACTTTCATGGCTTTATTTTTAATTTTTAACTTTCTATGTACAGAGGCCCAAATATCACTATGCAAAAGTGGCAGCAATCTTTACCTCAAACAATGATAAAAATCAAGATTGTCCTACAAGAGAATTATCCAGAAAGTATATATTTCCTGTCCGTCGTTGGTGTTCATCCTTTCTATGCGAGGTCTAGGTGAAAAAGTTGGTCATTCAGTAAATGTGTGAATCACAAATGACGAAATCATTGCAAAAGTCATTTGGCAAAAAAATTCAAAGTAACGCAGAAATTTGAAGCCAAATGACTTAGCCAATTATTTTTGATCGATTTGCAACAGTCTCATAACATGCAGGATAAAAGGAGATGCAGGATTTTTTGTAGCAATCTGTATTATCTACTGTATCCGGTTCTTCACAGAATTTGTAGTAGCGCTGCAAAACTGGGCTAAACTATAGGTATTAAACCCAGATTTTGCAGTTGGACACAACCAACCATAAAAACGAATCACACCGTTTTCAAATACGTTATCCCAATGAATCGGGAAACGTCTTTTGTCACGGCATTATACCATATCTTCCCTGGGCGAGAGGACTACTTTATATCTTTCGTTTTAGTATCAAAAAATCAAATACCTCGGCTAAATGGCCTTAGTAGGATTTTTTAATTCGAGCTTACCGAGCAAATCCTTTACAGCGTTTTTTAAAGTAGCTTCATGCCTTGCTAATGCATATTCTCGGTTAAAAATATCGATCCAGCAATAAACTAATCAGGACTACCGGCAGATAAATAAAACTCGCAAACATAACTTTCCGTGCTTTTACATCTGAGTTGTCCTTCAAAAACAAGATGGAATTGTACAAATACCAGATTCCTGCGATGAGCAGTCCTATGATGGAAATCCAAGAACCCAGTCCGGCAATGCTCGGCAAAATACTTAATGGAATGAGTGCGGCACTGTATAAAACACATTGAAAAGCTGTAAAGTATCCAACCTTCCCATGCCGGGGTAACATCTTCATGCCGGCCCTTTCGTAATCTTCATGTGCTACCCAGGCAATCGACCAAAAGTGCGGAAACTGCCAAAAAAACTGAATGATAAATAAAGTCCAGGCTGCCAAACTCGATAAATGATTCGTAGATGCCACCCAACCAATAACACAAGGTAAAGCACCGGGTATGGCTCCGACTAAAGTTGCAATAGGTGAACGGGTTTTTAAGGGCGTATAAACCAAGACATAGAGCAAATAACTAATTAATGCCAGTATACTGCTCAAAGGGTTAAATACCGAGTGCAGAATATATAAACCTGAAAATAAAGTCAGGGCCGTAAAAAGGCTCGCTTCCATTTTGCCCATTCGCCCCTCGGGCAAAGGGCGGGTCATCGTGCGACGCATGAGCTGATCAATTTCCTTCTCCCAGATTTCATTCGATGCATTGGCTGCACCGGTGACCAATAATCCGCCCAAAAATAAAAGCAAAGTTTTGGTGATTGTGGGTTCCCCCTCAGGAACAATGAGATAAGAAACCACACTTGAAAAAACCACTAACAAACTCAAATTCAATTTCATGAGTTGTTGATAGTCTTTCAGCTTTTGGATTAGATTCATTGAGGTATCACACTTCTTGTCCGCTGCAAACCAAAAATTGCCAAGTCTTTCCAGAACTCTGCAAACATCTCATCAGCCCTAAAAAATATCCGGACAATCAATGATTTTGGATTTCCAAACGGGTTATCGTTGGAGTACAAAAGTGAGATATATTCAAGAGATAATGAACTTTTGACGCAAAATAATTCTTGTGTTTTGCAAAACTACCTATAGGAAAATAAAATGAGGTCCTAGTAAAATCGGTTTATTGGCATAATAGACATTTTCAAATGGTATCAATTTTATAAACTGGCTGTCTTCACCGTGGCTGGCATGGCAGGTTGATGACCTGCAGGACAATAAAAATCAGTATTTGTAGCAGAAGCTGCGGGAAAGATAAAAATGGTATTGGAAATATAAAGTTCCCAAGAAAGGGAATTGATTAATAGGGCTTGCTGATTATCTCAAAGGCGCTTCAAATTCAAGGAAGCGTTTCAATCAAGGATAGCACTATGGAACAGCCCGTGGACGATGAGGCCGAAGTTGAAGATGCCAGTGAGAAGTTAAAATCAGAGAAAAGAAGTAAGCTTACTGAAACGATATGAAAAATTACCATGCATTTAACACACCAAAATGCGATGATATCAAATGCTATCACGTTAAACAGCAGCCCCTGCAATAGCTACGTGCCTTGGCTACTGCCAATTCTCGGGTAAAGCGAAATGTGGACTATAGAATGTTTATCATCGGTATATTTTCATTATCCTTGTTTGGAAGAAATCCACAAAAAAATCCAGACCGCAAAGATCTGGATTCTTGAATAATACATTTTTGTTTTAATGCGCTTGTTCGTCGTCTTTGAGTGGCACATTTTGAGGGATAAAATCTCCGCCCTGACCATTGTCTTTATAATCATAAGCCCAACGATGAACTTCAGGAATTTCTCCATCCCAGTTTCCATGCCCGGCATTGATAGGTGTAGTCCACTCCAATGTATTCGCTTGCCAAGGGTTTGGATCTGTTACTTTTTTCCCTTTCCAAATACTGACAAAGTAATTAAATACAAACAGTAACTGTGCAAAAAATACAATGATAGCAGCTATAGAAATCATTTTATTTAAATCGCCAAACTGATTAAATGACTCCCAGTTGCTGAAATCATAATAACGACGAGGCATACCTGCAACACCTTCGTAGTGCATAGGCCAGAAAATGACGTATGAACCAATAAAGGTGATGAAGAAATGGATATAACCCATGGTATTATTCATGAATCGTCCATACATTTTCGGAAACCAATGATAAATTCCGGCAAACATTCCAAAGAAAGCCGAGATACCCATTACAATATGAAAGTGGGCAACAACGAAGTATGTATCATGCAGGTGTATATCCAAGGCAGAATTTCCAAGGAACAAACCGGTTAATCCTCCTGAAATAAAGAGAGAAACGAAACCTAAAGCAAACAGCATCGGAACAGTAAACCGGATATTTCCTTTCCAGATGGTTGTTAACCAGTTGAACACCTTCACCGCCGAAGGAATGGCGATGAGTAAGGTCAGCAGAACGAATACACCACCCAGAATTGGGCTCATTCCTGTGACAAACATGTGGTGAGCCCAAACCAGGAAGGCCAATACCGTAATACCAATCAATGAAAGAATCATGGCCATATAACCGAAAATAGGTTTTCGGGAATGGGTGGCCAAAATTTCTGAGGCCATGCCCATCGCTGGAAGCATGATAATATATACTTCCGGATGCCCAAGGAACCAGAATAAATGTTGATAAAGAATGGCTGAACCTCCGACATTTGGTAAGGCTTTACCAGCGATATAGATTTCAGATAAATAGAAACTTGTACCAGCGTGGCGATCAAATAACAATAATACCGCTGCCGATAACAATACCGGGAACGATAATACCCCTAAGATGGCGGTGAAAAGAAATGCCCAAATTGTCAAGGGCATTCTGGTCATGCTCATCCCTTTGGTACGCATGTTCAAAATTGTAACGATATAATTCAAACCTCCCAACAAGGAAGATACTATGAATAATGCCATACTCACCAACCATAGATCCATACCTAAACCAGAACCCATCGAAGCTTCTTTCAGGGCACTTAAAGGAGGATAAGTTGTCCAACCACCGGATGCTGGACCGGTATTAATGAATAATGAGCTAAACATGATGACGCTTGCTCCGGCAAAGAACCAATACGACAACATGTTCAAAAATGGAGAGGCCATATCACGGGCGCCAATTTGTAATGGAATAAGTAAATTACTAAAGGTTCCACTTAATCCTCCGGTCAATACAAAAAACACGAGTACTGTACCATGAATGGTTACAAGGCCGTAATACATTTCAGGATCCATTTTTCCGCCCCTTGCCCAATCACCTAAAAACTTTTCCAAAATCGGAAAGGTATCTTCAGGGAATCCGAGTTGTAAACGGAAAAAGACAGACATCAATCCTCCTGCAATGGCCCAGAAAATTCCGGTAATCAAAAACTGTCGAGAAATGATCTTATGATCCATGCTGAACACATACTTTGAAATAAAATGTTGTTTGTGTTCATGATGTCCATGATCGTCGTGTCGGTGGTCATGATCATGATGTGCATGATCGTGATGATGGGTATGTATCTCTTGATGCAGAGTTGCTTCGTTACTCATATCTTTCGGATTATTTCATTGTTATTTTTTTTGAAGAATCGAGGACAACCGGCTGTGTTGTTTCAGCGCCAGGATTGGCAGCAGGCAGAGCTTCCGGATGATTTTGCGCATAATACGACTGTTGTTTTGCCATCCAAGCATCATGTTCTTCTTGTGTTTCCACAATTACGATAGCACGCATGGAGTAGTGACCCTTTCCACACATTTGATCGCAAGACAATTCATACACAAAATTTTCATTTCCTGTTTTTTGTTTCATCTCGGCTGTGGTGATGATTGGTGTAAACCAAATCGTGGTTGTGATACCTGGCACAGCATCCATTTTAACCCGGAAATGACTCAAGCCCACATCATGAATCACATCACGTGAACCAATAATGAGCTCAACGGGTTTACCTTTCACCAAACGGATTTCGCCTGTAGGGATAACGATATCATCTAAATTGGTTTTATCTGTCCAATCTTGACCCAATAAGTTATCCTTATCATTAATTAGAGTATATTTTTTCTTGCCTAAAACTCCATCTTTACCCGGGTAACGGGTTATCCAGTTAAATTGTTTACCAACAATTTCAATTTGCATTTTGTTTTTGGGCGCTTCGGAAGTCACTGTAAACCAGTTCTTTAAACCGATCGCCACCAAAACGGCCATCGCAACAGCCGGAACAGTAGTCCAAATCATCTCCAGTTTATTACTGTGCGAGAAAAAGAAGGCCTTGCGGTCGTCATTGCGCTGGTACTTATAGGCGAACCAAAACAACAATGCCTGGGTTACAAAAAATACAATCCCGGTAATGACCAAAGTCACAACAAACATGGAATCATACTCCACCCCGTAATCGGATGCTGCTTCAGGTGCCATCAATGGCATCATATAATTATGACATGCCACAATACCAATCATGAAGGCTGCAAACACCAGCAACATAGACCATGCCAGTATCTTATTTCGCTTTTTATCAAACTTTTCCTCTCCCTGAATAGAGGCGATCAACTCACTACTGCGTGATACCTGATATAAAACCACATAAATCGCCGCAACGAGGAGTATTATCAAAAATCCTGACATATCTGTTTCTTTTTTAGCTTATATGAATGATAGTTTCTTTAAGGAATGGATGATTTTGAGGAACCATTGGCGCTTTAGTCAGTTTGTTTGCAACCAGCCAAATCACCAATCCAACAAAACCACAAAGGATACCAATTTCGAACCAGCCCATTTGCCAATCTGCACCAACGGTGCCAGGCATAATCATTTGATAGAAATCAATCCAGTGACCAAAAATGATCAATACAGCTACCAATACAACCACAAAATAGTTGCGTTTGTTTGGACGAGGCATTAAAATCAAAATCGGGCAAACAAAATTTAAAATAATATTTAACCAATAGAAGAATTTATAAGGTCCGTGCATACGAATCTTGAAATAAATTGTTTCCTCTGGAATATTCGCATACCAAATTAACATGAACTGGGAGAACCAGAGATAAGTCCAAAAGATACTGAAGGCGAACATAAATTTACCCACATCATGAATATGCTCGTCACTCACGATATCTAAGTAGCCATGGCGTTTGGTATATAAAATCCAAAGCATAATCATACTCATACCACTCACGAACGAAGACGCAAAGGTGTACCAACTAAACATGGTAGAAAACCAATGTGAATCAATACTCATAATCCACAGCCAAGGGATAGTAGATGCAAGGCTTAATGCAAAAACAAATACAAATCCAGCCGAGTATTTAAAGTTGATCCAATACGTTTTTGTAGATCCTTTCGGTTCGCTATCCTGTTGTACGGATAAGTTACGAAGTTTTACCCCTAACCATCCCCACAATGCAATCACCACTACCGTCCAAATACTGAAGAATGGTTTACTTAAGAAAAAATTCTTGAGTGTATTGAGGGAATTGTGTGGGATATTTCCTTTTTCCAACCAATGATAAATATGATGATTATCGGTCCATATCAAGGTTAGAATGATGGCTCCTGCGATGATACCCAGCACCCAAACGATGCTACCGATGGCCTCGGGAATCCGACGGAATGAAACAATCCAGCCGGCTTGTGCCAGGGATGTAGCACTGAGGATAAATACACTGGCGAGAGAGATCAACAAAAAGAAAATGCTGTTTTGTAATAATACAGCCCAGAATCTTGTTTGTGACACCACTTCGTGTGAAAAAAGCAGGGTTGCGACACCGGCGCCCAGGGTAATGAGGCCAATGACCAAAAGTACCAAACTCGTCGTCTTTAATTTAGCCGGTATTTTAAACTCTTGATTTAACATTACTATGAATTTTTTTAGATACTATTTTGAAATGTTTTAGTGCTGTGCTCGTTTTTCGTCAGCAGTTTTTGTTGCAGTTGCTTCGGCAGGCTTGGCCAATGAATCCTTACTCGCAGGGGTACTTGCCGCACCACTGATCATTGTAAATGGCGCTCCAACGTTTTAACTTACTACTATTTTGAAATATGACCCACCCTGCCAAAGTTGACAGGAATCTCACTGCCTTGCAGATGATCCCATGGAATTTTTACCATAAACGATTCCATGATAAATTCTACCTTGCGACATAGCCAAATACTTTTCGCCACTTTTTAAATTCGCCGGCATTGCCGCAAATTTTCCACTGGAATAAAGCGGACCGTTCCCGTCAAGAGCAGTTCCATGACAAATGCCGCAATAAATCATATATAAACGTTTGCCTTCTTCTACATCCGCATCGTTTAATGTGAATTTACAAGTGTTTGCATTGGCTGCTGTAGTATCACTTTCGGCAATATGATCCGGAAGAGCCTGTTCACGGGCCACGGTTCCCGGAACCGGCATTTTATTATACTTACCGCCTCTTTCAGTAATTTTTTCTGTGCCATGGTAATAATCACGGGCTACTGAATAAACCATATCCGGTGCATAAGTCCTACCCGGATTTCGGTTATACTCACTACATGACACCATTCCCACTGCGACAAGAGCCGCTAATCCGAGTGACCATTTTTTAAACTGATTCATATGACTAGGCAAGTTGTTGTTTAATTTCATATTCTTCTTTTTGATCGAATCGGCCATACCACCAGTCTGCCTCGGCCATTTCAACTTTAGTTTCTTCCGCACCGGTTGATTTCAGAAATGCTTCTGTACTGGCTGCATTCTCATCGGTAACTTCAATAGCCATCACGAATTTATCGTCGGTTTGACGCGGGTGAAAGATATGGTTTTTTACGCCCGGCTTGATTTGATTGATGTTACA
>DAIRSC010000040.1:0-13143 GCA_036804585.1 Chitinophagaceae bacterium | reverse complement strand
CCATGCACAAACCATCAACGTTTTGTGTAACCTGGCCAATAACATCCTCAATGGAGGTTCGGGGAATCAAAACAATAACAAAAACAATCATCCGATTTCCGGTTTGCTCGGCGCTAACCTTTCTAATGGTGAAATCGTGAATGGATTAAAAGAAGCTTTGCGCGTTGGAACCAGAAATGCTTCCGGAGCCTTAAACAAACCCAATGGATTTTTTGGGAATCAATTGATTAAAATTTTATTGCCGCAGGAAGTTCGTCAGGTCGAGTCTACTTTGCGTCAGTTTGGTTTTGCCAACCAATGTGACAGACTGATTCTGAGTTTGAACCGCGCTGCCGAAGATGCCGCCGGTAAAGCGGTTCCGATTTTCGTAAATGCGATTACTACCATGAATATCAATGATGGTTTAAGTATACTGCGAGGTGGAAATAATGCTGCTACTGAATTCCTCAAACGAACCACTATGGGTGCTTTAACGCAAGCCTTTCGACCGGTGATACAAAGCAGTTTGAGTAAAGTGGGTGCTACCCGTTACTGGACAGATGTATTTAGTACCTACAATCGTTTACCAATTACTCGTCAAAAAGTGAATCCTGATTTGCCGGGTTATGTTACCGAAAGAGCCCTGAATGGTTTGTTTATAACCGTTGCCCAGGAGGAATTAAATATTCGTCAAAATCCTGCAGCGCGAGTCAACGATATCTTGCGAAAAGTTTTTAGCGGAAAATAGCTGCCTCATTTATAGTAATTTGCTACGAAGCCTTTTTCTTAAATATCTCAATAGCATCACGGGTAAATTGACTCAAAACCAATTTGCCACTCATTGCTGCGCGCTCCGGTAATAATTTATCCCAATGATCTGTGCCCTGCCAGAATACTTTTTTCAGCATAGCCATGGCCTCAGGATTGCTGTGCGCTAATTTATCGGCCAATCGGTTCACAGCATCATCCAATTCTTCGGTGGTTTTGTACATTTCAGCGTACAGGCCATGTTTTTTGGCCCATTCCGCACTGCGCCATTCAGTAGCGTCGATGGCCAATTGTGCAAAACAAGAGGTGCCTAGCTTGCGTTCCACTGCCGGTCCGACTACAAAAGGACCAATGCCTATGGCCAATTCGCTCAATTTGATAGCTGCTCCTTCCGTGGCGAGGGTATAATCACAGGCTGAGGCCAGTCCGACACCACCGCCTACTGCTTTACCTTGAACACGTCCAATCACAAATTTATGGGCCTTGCGAATGGCATTAATCACCAATGCAAATCCGGAGAAAAAAGCCAGGCCTTGTTTTTCATCTTGAATGGCAATCAGTTCATCAAAACTGGCACCGGCACAAAACGCACCTTTTCCTGCAGAGCGCAGTACAATAACTTTTACACGCTCGTCCTGACCGGCTTTATCAATTGCTTTGGCCAGATCACCTAAAATTTGGCCAGGGAGGGAGTTGCTAGCCGGATGATAAAATTCGATGGTTGCGATTCCATGGTCCAGGTCTGTTTGTACATATCCGTTTGTTGTATTGGACATAGTCTAATTTTTACCAAATGTAATATTTTGCCATAAATTGTTCATTTTCCCGCATGGGCAATTTTTCAGTTTCATCTCGATTTTGAAAACTTTTTGGTCGGGGCATTTGCGTTATCTTCGCAATATGACGGATACTATCAGTCTTTTGCCGGATCATATTGCCAATCAGATTGCTGCAGGGGAGGTGATTCAGCGCCCGGCCAGTGCGGTGAAGGAATTACTTGAAAATGCTATCGATGCCGGTGCTACTCGCATCCATCTGATTATTCGTGATTCGGGCAAGGAATTGATTCAGGTAATTGATAATGGTCGGGGTATGAGCCCGATTGATGCCCGTATGTGTTTCGAACGTCATGCCACTTCAAAAATCAGCACCATCGAAGATTTATTTCAAATCCGTACTATGGGGTTTCGGGGCGAGGCGCTGGCTTCCATTGCGGCGGTTGCCCAGGTGGAACTTAAAACACGAAGGGCCGAAGATGAAGTGGCTACCCACTTAACTATTGAAAACAGTACCATCCGTTCGCAGGAAATATGTCAGGCCCCCTTTGGCAGCAGTTTATCAATCAAAAACTTGTTCTTTAATGTGCCGGCGCGTCGCAATTTTCTCAAATCAGCTTCCACTGAAATGCGTCATATATTGGATGAATTCACCCGTGTGGCTATGGCATTTCCGGAAATTGCTTTTCGCCTTACAAATGGTCAAACCGATGTGTTTAACCTCGAGGCCGGTAAATTAAAACAACGCATTTTAGGCCTTTTAGGACAGCCGTTAAACACCAAACTGGTACCGGTGGAAGAACCTACGGAGGTTGTGAGTATTCGCGGTTTTATCGGTGCGCCCGATACGGCATCCAAAACACGCGGTAATCAGTTTTTTTTCGTCAATAATCGTTTTATCCGAAGCCCTTATTTGACGCATGCCGTTGGTCAGGCTTTTAGTGATATGATTTCAAAAGATGAATTTCCTTTGTTTGTACTTTTTATCGAAATTGATCCCGCTCGGATTGACATCAACGTGCATCCTACCAAACAGGAGATTAAATTTGAGGACGAACGAATCGTGTATTCATTTGTCAATGCCGCTATTCGGCATGCTTTGAGTAAATATAGTATTGCGCCTTCATTGGATTTTAGTTTGGATGCCCAAATTGTTTCCATGCCTGCGGTCACCCAGCCTTTTCATCAAACAACCCGCGAAGCCACCAAAAATGATTATTTGTTTCAGTTGTTCTCTGAATCCGGTAAGGCTCATTTTCTGGAACGTAGTCAGGATACCCGAAACTGGAAAGACCTTTACCAGGTACAGCAGGATTTTCAGTTGCAGGGTGAAGCAAAGCCAGTCACGGATTCCGCACCTGAACTTTTACATCGGGAAGATGAGTTTAAATCTTTATTTCTGCAAATTCATCAGTCTTACATCATCGTCAGTACCCGTTCCGGATTTTTACTGCTTGATCAGCATTTAGCCCATCAACGTATTTTATATGAACAATATCGTAAAAGCAGCATGCAACCCTTGTCCGTACAACGCTTGCTTTTACCCCTTATGATTGAGTTGAGTCCCTCAGATGCCGTTTTATTACAAGCACTACTGCCGGATTTAAGAGCGCTGGCTTACGAAATTGAACCCTTTGGAAAAGATACTTTTATCATTCAGGGCGTTCCGGCCGATTTGTTACAAGGTCAAGAGAAAAGCGGTTTGGAACAAATATTGGAAGCGGTGAAACATGAAAATGAAGCCTTGAAAGATGATCGTCGCGAACGATTATTTCGCGGACTTGCAACACAAAGGAGTATTCAGCATGGTAAAGTGTTGCGGGAAGATGAAATGCAAGAGTTGTTTGCGCAATTATTCAGATGTGAACAACCCATGTACGCTCCGAATGGCAAAAAAGTTTTTTCGAAATTTGGTGTTCAGGATTTGGAACGTTTGATACAAAATGGGTAAGCATTTTTCATTTTATGCGCTGCTTTTAATCGTCTTTTCTGCTTGCAAAAAAGATCGTGTTCCGGTGGATGTGGTTGATTTGAGCAGGCCGCAATCAGACTATATCTATAGCAGTATCGCTCAGTTAGGCAATCTATTTTTTATTGCAGGGGGCTCACGATGGTCTGCCACGAGTTAACTTCGTATAGACGCTGATAAAAAATTGACCGAAGTTTCCCTGGATGTCAATGATCAGCATAAAGGATTATATGGGGTCGATTGTTTACCCGTTGGTCATATTGCGGCAGTGGGTTATGAAGGCCAATTGTATGTGAGTGATGATAGTGGGAAGAGTTGGCGTATACAAAGCCAAATTGAAAGTAAACCCTATCAGGATATTGCCTGGCTTACACCGGATAGTGTGCTGATTGTAGGAGGGATAAGTTTTAATCAAGGGTTTAGCTTGAAAAGTTCGACATGGCAACAACCCGATATTCAGGATTTTGATTTGCGAAATTTTGAGATTGTTGATGTCGATCACGCGGAAAAGGATGTGTATTATTTAGCCGGATACGGGGTCATTCTTAAATCAACCAATCGAGGACAGCATTGGGATTTCACGGCTGCCAAAAATGATTACTTCAAAGGAATGGCCTGGATCAATGCAAAGGAAGGGGTCGCTGTGGGTTATGCCGGCCTTATTCTTCAAACCAAAGATGGAGGCGATCATTGGGAAAAGATTGATGATTCAGGATTACCTAGGAATCGAAAATGCCTGAATGTGGATATGAACATGCAGGGAGATTATGTGATTGTCGGAGAGCATGGCTTTATGGCGTTTAAAAGGGCCGGCGCATCCGAATGGCGTACCGTTCGCCCATTTACCGATAAGGATTTAAGGGCGCTCAAAATCGTCAGTAAGCAGGAGGTATTGGTTTGTGGAAGTGGTGGGGGTGTTTATTTGGTAAAGTGGCCGGATTAATGGGAGGACAAATCATGGATTCAATCGGAAACGATGCCACCGGCCATCTGCTTTTTCATAAACAATTCGATCATGTAAACGGCTGGCACGTCCTTGCCAGAATTCAATGAGGTGGGCATTTACCGCAAATCCACCCCAATGAGGTGGTCGAGGAATTTCCTGACCGGCATATTTTTCCTGAATGGCTGCATAGCGTGATTCCAACTCTGCACGGTTCGATAATTTTTCACTTTGATAGGAAGCCCAGTCTCCTATCTGGCTTTCAAGTGGCCTTGTATGAAAATAGGCATCGGAAATACTTTCATCTACCTGAGTGGCATAACCTTCAATTCGAACCTGGCGTTGTAATTCAATCCAAAGAAAGTTGAGACTAACATCCGGATTGGCCAGAATTTGTTGTCCTTTGTGGCTTTGGTAATTGGTGTAAAATACAAATTGGCTGTTTTCAATCCCTTTGAGTAATACGATGCGGTTGTGAGGTTTATAGTCCTGATCTACTGTTGCCAGCGATAAAGCGTTCACTTCCTGGATTTCTGCTTCTACAGCTTCCTTAAACCATAGTTGAAACTGGTCAATGGGATTTGCATGCATGCCCGATTCATCGAGTGTGGCTAACATATATTCCTTACGGATGGCGGCTATTTGTTCGCTATTCATTGACGATATTTGGGAATCGAAGAAAATCCGACTATTGTAAACGAAGAAGAATGACCAATGAATCTTGTCCTATGACCATTCCATATATTTTGTAATGGCAGATTCAAAAAAATACTCCATCCAAGGGGCTTACCCGAAAGTGGGTAGATTTTAACTAGTTGTCTTTGAGGTAGTTTTTCATAACGAAAACCAATCCCACGAACATGATGATGATAAACAACCAACAACCATAATAGCCAATCACATTGCCAATTTCAAAAATGGAGAGTAAACTTTTTGACATGAATCTGTTTTGAATGAGATGCAAATATAAAACAATTATCCTCTTTTTCTATGTCGAAATTTAAAGACAAAACCACCCTGAACCAAAGCTTTTCCTAGACCGGCTTCCAGATAAATGGCCGTGCGGGTGAGGAAAAAGTAACGAACACCCAATGACATCTCGTAGGAAACCGGATAAGGAATTTTGAATTGCGAATTAAAGGTGCTGTCTTCCGGTAAATACGTCGTAAAATCTTTCGACATAAAATGGTTGTATCCGGCACCCCCACCGATGTAAACATCCCATTCTTTATTGACAAACAAATGGTAGTTGAAACGTAAGTTGGCGGAGATATCATGCAGGGTATTGCCATAGGTAATAGGGAGGTCTAAAGTATAAAGAGGATACGGGCGAAGTCTCTACCTATCAGACTTATAGAGGATATAACTGGCCGATAAGGCAACACTCAATTTACGCGAAAGACCATGTTCAACCCGCAAAAAGAAAGGGCCGACTCCAACAACCCGAAAGTCTATTTCACTTTTATGATAATCAAACAGTTTTTTATCCATACGGGGCAAGCCGTAACCATAGGTGAAGTGAATCTGACCTTTTTCGTGGGCTTTCAAATCCCAGTTATAATCCCAATTGGGGATGGTAAAGAACTGGGCACGACTACCGAATGAGGAAACAAGCATCAACAACCCTACAAGAAAAATCCTGTTCATGAATCAATATTTGGGTCCAAAATAAAGCAAAACTCGCTATAAATGAAAATTCGTTGACAATTTTTGCGTGGAATGGTGCTGAGTCTGTGTTTCAAGATGGACCGAACTATTCAATTTCTCCCGCACCTTCGCGCAAAACTACCGGTGGATGTACAGTGCAGTCAACAATCGTGGAAGGAATTACCCCTCCATACCCGCCATCAATGACCATATCTACTTGTTTTTCAAAAATCTCATGAATTTCTTCAGGGTCGGCATAAATGGCATGATCTTCAGGCAAGGGCAGTGAGGTACTCAGAACTGGTCTGCCCAATTCTTTCAGGATGATCTGGCTAATGGGATTGTCGGGTACACGAATTCCAACTTGGTCTTTTCGGGTACGCAGCAATTTGGGAACCTTTTTGTTGGCTTCCAAAATAAAGGTGTAGGGACCCGGTAAATACTGCTTCAGGAATCGGTAAATCGGGGTATCAATGGGTTTGGTATATTCACTCAAATGGCTAAGGTCAGCACATAAAAATGATAATTGGGTTTTTTCGGGATTTACGTTTTTGATGCTGCAAATACGTTGTATGGCCTCGGGATGTTCGATATCGCAACCGATCCCATATACGGTATCAGTAGGATAAATGATCACCCCGCCTTTTTTCAGGCAATCTAATACCATACGAAATATTCGTTCATCGGGAATTAAGGGATGTATTTGAACCAACATGTTTGTAAAGGTATTGATTTCCGTTCATCCGGGATTTAATCGCTGCCTCATGTCCAATGGCTATCTCGTTGAGTCGACCCGAAGATATTCCGTATTTTCCGATGTAGAAAAGATCTTCTCTACTTTAAGCATGCTTTTTTTAAGGATTTCAAAATCATGATGAAGATGGACAAAACACGAAGGGATACAAACGATTCCTGCTTTGAAACTTTCACGAAGATTTCTACCTTCGTAGTTCATGAATGCCTACCAGCAACTGGATCGCTCATCGGTTTGGTTTTTTATCATCACACTAACTATCATCCTGCTTCCCTGGTATGAGCGCTTCAGTTCCATTGGCATCATTCTGTTATTGATTCATTGGTTGACAGACAAAAATGTTCGCGAAAAAGCGCTCTCTCTTCGAAAGGATTATCTCTTATTGTCCTTCATAGGTTTTTTTGTGATTCAATTGCTGTGGATGATTTTTTCATTAGATCCTGACGAAGGATGGCATAGTATTGAAGTGAAACTGGGTTTTGTTATTTTACCGATTTTATTTTCTACGGAGTCCTATCTTCAAAAAGAGAAATTCAGGATGCTATTGCGCATTTTTGTGGTTTCTTGCTTTTTATCTTTCCTGTATAATTTGTGCATGTCCTATTACGATCACCATCAACACGGGTGGTGGCAGGTTCTTCATCGAATGAATCTTGGTTATACCCTTTGGCATCCGGGTACTTATTCAAATTACTTTTTACTGGGACTGTTTTTTATGAGCATCGATTGGATACAAACCCGTCATCTGGAGCGGGTATATCGATGGTTTTATGGCATCATGATTTCCTTGTTTTTAGTCATTATTTTTATTCTCATATCACGGACTATTTTAATCGTGCTTGTTTTATTTCTTGCGTTTGTTATCTGGAATTTTACCGCCTTTATCAAACATCCCCTCATTCGTATTGGAGGTTTTGCGGCCTTTTTTCTATTCTCCGCCATGCTCATGATGTTTTCTCCTCAGTTGCGAAGCAGGATATATGAAACATTTAACCGCAGTGGCAAAATCAGTAAATCCGAAATTGGTATCGGGCAATCTACCGATGCGCGTCGGGCTGCTTATCTCACTGAATTTAAGTTGTTGGGCAAGTATTGGTTAGTCGGCTGCGGAACGGGTAGTTCAACCGTTTTGCTGAATCGTCAACTAAAGAAAGATGGATATTTGCGTTTATCAGAGGACGGTATGTTCACCCATAACCAAATCCTACGTACCTGGCTCGAAACAGGGTTATTGGGCATGGCGAGTTTAAGTATTCTTTTTTTACTGGCTTTTCGACGACTCATTCGGGCAAGAGATACCCTTGGAATATGGTTGCTGATCTTGTTTTTATTTAATTGTTTATTTGATGATATTATGCAGAGTCAGGCCGGCGGCGTGTTTTTTCTGCTCTTCCTGTGCTTAATGCTATTCAACACACCCGTATATCGACGTACCTACCATTGAGTGAATGGTCAATGAATATTGCTTATATCCATTGCATCCGAAATGATAAAAAAGGATGAAAATATCAAGAATTGAAAAATCAAAATTGTGATAGCGAAATGGAAAAATGTCGGGACAATCATGTGCTTATTTTCCTCCAAATCTTCTGAAATCAATAGTTTACAGGATAAAACTCAGCCCCTCATAAAACCGCCTTTAGACCGTAAACTTATAACCGATACCTCTTACGCTGTGAAAATGCCGGGGTTGTTTGGGGTTCTCTTCAAAATACTTCCGATAGGTCATGATAAAGTTATCAATGGTGCGGGTGGTTGGAAATACATTATAGCCCCAAACCATTTTTAAGATATGTTCACGGGTTACCACTTCATTTTTATGATCAATCAGTAATTTTAAAAAATGCACTTCTTTTTTTGTTAGCTGTTTTTTCTCACCATGTATGTCGATACATTCATGAGAATGAAAATCAATCCTGCAAGGGCCGATTTGATACATTTCTATTTTCTGTGAAGGCTGATCTATTTTTTTGTTTTTTTCGATGAGTTTTTCCACCCGAAGCAGAAGTTCTTCGAGGTTAAAAGGTTTGGTGAGATAGTCGTCTCCACCTTTGCGTAAGCCCTGAACCCGGTCGGCGCCGGTGTTTCGTGCCGATAAAAATAAAATCGGAATCTGATCATTAGAAAGTCGGATGGTTTCACATACCATGAGTCCGTCAATTTCAGGCATCATGATATCCAGTATGATGCAGTCGAAATATTCTTCTTTAAATGCCTGTATGGCTTTTTTGCCATTATACTCAGCGCGCACTTCATATCCTTCTAATTCCAGATTTAATTTCAGGGCTTCTCTCAGGTTAATCTCATCTTCGACTAGTAAAATACATCCCTTGGTCTTTTCGTTTTTGTGGCTCATAAATAAATTAGTGGCAAATTCGGATTTCAAAAATAGAACCTTTGGGAGAATTGTTTTTCACGGAAATGTCATATTTATAGAGGGTCAAAATTTTTTTTACCAAAAACAAGCCCAATCCCGTTCCACCTGTTTTCCGGGTGTTTTCGTCACCGCTTCGGTAAAACTTATCAAATATTTTATTTTTTTCCTCATCCGGAATACCAATGCCCTGATCGGCTATTTGTAAGAGAATATCTTCCCGTTGTTTAAGCAGATTAATGACAATGGGTGTTCCGGCTTCGTTGTATTTACGGGCATTTTCGATGAGATTCGACAAGATGAGTTTCCACCAGGTACAATCGCCGGAAATAGGTTCTATGTCTTTTGAAATGTTGGTCTGAATCTGCATTTGCGGATGTCGAACCATAAATTCTTCCATTTCTTCCTCAATCAATTCGGCCAATGATACCTGTTCCGAATACAAAGCCAGTTTTTTGTTCTCAATTTGAGTTGCCCATAAAATATTATTGCAGAGGTCGTTGAGTCGATTGGTTTCCTGTATCGCCGACCGGACTAGTTTTTTCTGCAGTTCTTCATCTAATTTTCTCTTTTCGATGGTCTGCATATTTAATTTAATGCCGGCTATCGGTGTTTTGAGCTCATGGGTAACACTCAGCATAAAATTTTGTTGCAATTTGCTCAATTGCCTTTGCCGGTAATAGGCGTAATAAACAATTCCTGAGGCGATGAGTGTCAAAACCAAGAAGGTTGTTCCTTCTCCCCAATATTGCCTGGTGCGCCGAATTCGGCCATCCTCCACCTTTTGTAAATCGGCATTGTAGGCGTCTGTTCGATGAAGTTCATTTTTAAGAGATACATTCTCCTTTTCCAGCATATACACTTTCTGACTGGCTTTTTGCAGACTATAACCCCAAAAAACAATGGCGGCAATCACGTACATAAATACCAATCCGTATGCAATGGTGAATTTCATAAGGTTCAAATTTAGGCAATGTCCTTCATTAAACAGGATGCCAAATTGATTAGGCTTTCGAGCAAACTATGCGCGAAGGGTTGGGAAAATAGAAATTGATATGAATAAAACGGATGTACACCTACCTCTTAAATTTTCAAAGATGATTTGTACTAAAATTCATTTTCTCCTGTACATTTGTTCCGCAGGCAGATTTGATTATTGTTCGGCCTGATTACAAACAACTGAACTAATACTCGCTTTCTCAATCAATTCCGTGCTTGATTAAAGTTGTGTACACCGGTTCAGTCAAAAAAGTTGAACCCATGCAAACGATACAGGAATTACTCCAACAACAAATTCTCATCATTGATGGTGCCATGGGTACAATGATTCAACGCCTCGAGTTGCAGGAATCCGATTACCGTGGCGAGCGTTTTGCTAACTGGCACAAAGATCTCAAGGGCAATAATGACTTGCTCTGCATGACCCGACCCGAAATCATCACAGGTATTCATCTGCAGTATCTGCAAGCCGGTGCACATATCATCGAAACCAATAGCTTCAGCGCACAACGGATCTCTATGGCCGATTATGACATGCAGGATCTCTGCGTCGAAATGAATGTTGCTGCAGCCGAATGTGCCCGCAAAGCTGTTACCCAATTTTTAAATACGCCCGAAGGCAAAGATTCGCCGGGAGTTTTTGTGGCAGGTGCAATCGGACCCACCAATCGGACTTTATCCCTCTCTCCGGATGTTAATAATCCCGGTTATCGGGCTGTCACTTTTGATGAAGTGATGTCGGCTTACACCGAACAAATAGATGGTTTGGTGCAAGGTGGTGTGGACCTCATTTTAATCGAAACTATTTTTGATACCCTCAATGCGAAAGCTGCCATTTTTGCATATCAAAAATATTTTGCCGATCATCCGGCTCTTCAGCAATTACCCGTGATGATTTCCGGTACGATTACGGATGCCAGTGGGCGTACCTTGAGTGGACAAACATTGGAGGCTTTTTATATTTCGGTACAGCATGCTCAACCGTTGAGCATTGGTTTTAATTGTGCACTGGGTGCTACCCAAATGCGACCACATATCGAAGAGCTGAGTCAAATCGCTACATGTTATGTAAGTGCATACCCCAATGCCGGGTTACCCAATGCTTTTGGGCAATATGATGAACAACCCCACGAAACAGGCTCTATCATTCAGTCATGGGCCCGCGAAGGTCTGGTGAATATTGTTGGGGGTTGCTGTGGTACCACACCCGATCATATTCGCTGTATCGCTCAGGATGTCAAAGGTCTGCAACCTCGTCCATTACCTCAAACGCTATCTGTCTCATGATCATCAATCAATATTTAAATCTTTCCGGGCTTGAACCACTCATTGTTCGACCCGAATCTAATTTTATCAATATTGGCGAACGCACCAATGTAACGGGCAGCAAAAAGTTTGCCCGCCTCATTCGTGAAAATAACTATGATGAAGCCCTCAGTGTTGCCCGACAACAAGTGGAAAATGGTGCGCAAATTCTGGATGTCAACATGGATGATGCACTTCTGGATGGTGTGTATGCGATGACAACTTATCTCAATCTGCTTCAATCCGAACCCGATATCGCCCGCATTCCCATCATGATCGATAGCAGTAAATTTGAAATCATTGAGGCCGGTCTGCAATGTGTTCAGGGTAAATGTATCGTCAATTCTATTTCACTCAAAGAAGGTGAGCATAAATTTTTGGAGCAAGCCCGAATCTGCAGGATGTATGGCGCAGCTGTGGTTGTTATGGCGTTTGATGAAGACGGGCAGGCCGACACCCAACAACGCAAAGTAGATATTTGTTTCAGAGCCTATCAACTGCTTACGCAAAAGGCAGGGTATCCACCTCAGGATATCATTTTTGACCCCAATATTTTTGCCGTTGCTACCGGTCTTGAGGAGCATAATAATTTTGGGGTTGATTTTATTGAGGCCACCCGCGAAATTAAAAAACGGATGCCCGGGGTGAGTGTAAGCGGTGGGGTTAGTAATTTGTCTTTTTCTTTTCGGGGCAACGAGTCGGTGCGCGAAGCCATGCATAGCGTTTTTTTATATCATGCCATCGCCGCCGGAATGGATATGGGTATTGTCAATGCCGGACAACTCGCTGTTTATGACGAAATTCCCCCGCTTTTAAAACAATTGTGCGAAGAGGTCATTCTGAATCGTAACAATATCAACAACGAGGCCACCGAAGCCCTGATTCGGTACGCTGATGAAGTGAAATCGGATGCAAAAGTTCAAGTCAGGGATGAAGCTTGGCGACAATGGTCTGTTGAACAGCGACTCGCCCACGCCCTGGTAAATGGCATCACCGATTATATTGATTTGGATACCGAAGAAGCCCGTCAAAAATATCCAAAGCCACTCGATATCATAGAGGGACCACTCATGGATGGCATGAATGTCGTGGGAGATTTATTTGGTAATGGTAAAATGTTTTTGCCACAAGTGGTAAAAAGCGCCCGTGTCATGAAAAAAAGTGTGGCTTATTTGACGCCATTTATTGAGGCTGAAAAAAAGGAAAGTACCCAGGCTCCAAAAGTGTTACTGGCCACCGTAAAAGGGGATGTACACGATATTGGAAAAAATATTGTAGGGGTTGTGTTGGCTTGTAACGGGTATCAAATCATTGATTTAGGTGTGATGGTACCGGCCAATAAAATTCTCGACGAAGCCATTCAACATCAGGTGGATATGATTGGTTTGAGCGGACTCATCACGCCCTCGCTCGATGAAATGGTTCATGTCGCTTCTGAGATGAAACGCCGCGATTTTCAAATTCCACTGCTCATTGGAGGAGCTACTACCAGTCGTATGCATACCGCGGTAAAAATTGAACCGAACTATCCGCATGGTGTGATTCATGTATTGGATGCTTCGCGTAGTGTACCCATCGTTAGCGATTTACTTCATCAGGGAAAAATGCCCTTGCTGCATCAAAATCAGC
>DAIRSC010000039.1:0-13377 GCA_036804585.1 Chitinophagaceae bacterium | reverse complement strand
CTTATTTCTTTTTCTCGGTGGAAGAATAAACCTATATGCCCAACAAAATCAAATTGATATAAAAGGTGATGATTTGTTTCCGGCAATTGCCCTGAACGGATATTTATCGGCCGGTGTTTCCATTCTCTTTATCATCGGATTGATTTCTGCATTATTTCCGAGTGCCGATGGGGCTTTAACTGCACTGACCTCTGCATTTTGTATCGATATACTCGGTATTCAACGCAGCGAGACCCTGGATGAAAAAAAACGAAAACGGACCCGACTGACGGTACATCTCACTTTTGCCCTTATCTTTTTTATCTGTACCATGGTGTTTAAATGGATTGATGATAAATCGATCATTGATGTGATTCTAAAACTGGCCGGGTATACCTATGGTCCATTGCTGGGGTTATTTGCATTCGGTATCCTCACCAAACGATCTATCCATGATTCGGCAGTATTACCCATCTGTATTGCAGCGCCATTGTTGACTTTTTTGATAGATGTGATCAATAATGCAGAATGGTTTATAAAAAAATTAACATGGCAGGGAGGCTTTGCTGAGCAACTTCTTAGCGTATCGCATCGTATTTTTAGCGGGTATAAAATCGGTATTGAATTGTTGATCATCAATGGGCTGATCACCTTTTTCTTACTTTTTGTTTTTTCGAAAAAACGCTAAATATCCTTCATGCATCATCTCACCTCCGAAGAGATTCATCAATATTGTGAAACTTATAGCAGTGCAGAACCCGAACTGCTTTATCAACTCAATCGCCAAACTCACTTGAGAACGAATTTGCCTGTAATGCTGTCCGGTCATTTGCAGGGGCGTTTGTTGTCGATGATCAGTAAAATGCTACAACCTTCAATTATTTTGGAGATCGGCACTTTTACCGGATATTCTGCATTGTGTCTGGCTGAAGGTTTAAAACCGGATGGCAAACTCATTACTATTGAACTGGATGAGGAGCAGGCGGCGATAGCGGCTGAATATATTCGAGCTTCACCCTATGTGGCGCAAATTGATTTGATCGTGGGCAAGGCTGCCGAAACAATTCCACATTTATTATATGACTTTGACCTGGTATTTATAGATGCTGACAAAGCGAATTATAGCTTATATTTTGATGCAGTGATTGACAAACTCAAACCCGGAGGATTTATTCTGGCCGATAATGTTTTGTATCACGGTGATGTATTGGATACCGCAAGTGCCGGTAAAAATGCGCTTGCTATGCATGCGTATAACGAAAAAATCAGTCGTGATACCCGACTGGAAAATGTACTTTTGCCAGTGCGGGATGGTATCATGATCTCGCGAAAAAAATAAAACCGCTGAACCTAAACACCACAGTGCAATATGATATCTGTTGATTTCCGCCTTTTTCACCTGCAAGCAACCAAAATATTTTTTTGTTTGTCCTGTTTATTTCTTTCTTTGAATAGTCAGGCACAGGATGATGATGAGGTGATTCAATACATTGAAACATTTAAAAAACTGGCGATTGATGAGCAGGTTCGCACAGGAGTTCCTGCGGCTATTACGCTTGCTCAGGTATTACATGAAAGCGCAGTTGTGAAAAGTTAATTGGCGAAGAAGGGCAATAACCATTTTGGTATTAAGTGTAAAACAACTTGGACCGGTGAAACAATTTTACATGATGATGATGTTAAACAGGAATGTTTTCGAAAGTATAGCAGTGCAGAACAATCTTATTTAGATCATTCCAACTTTTTACGCGCCAGTAGTCGCTATACATTTTTATTTGATCTGGATGTGACCGATTACAAGGGATGGGCCAGTGGTTTGAAACGTGCCGGTTATGCCACCAATCCCCTTTATGTGAAACGTCTCACTGATTTGGTCGAAAAATACAATTTGCAGCAGTACACCTATGAATCGCAAATGAAGGTGTTTGCAAAGGCTGGAGAGCTTGTACCCGATGGAGATGCAACCACCATGGTCCGCAGAGATGATCCGGCTTTAAATAACTACAAAGTACTCAAAGGATTTTGGGCTAATCGAGGTGATATGCTGCTGGAACGTGCCATGGAATGGAATATTCGTTATCCGAGATTGCTGGTTTTAAATGAACTCAATGATGCACCGCTGGAGTATGATATGTTTGTATTCACCGAAAAAAAACGGAAAACAGGAACCGAAGAATTTCATATTGTAAAGGCCGGCGAATCCATGCATATGATTGCCCAAAAGGAAGCCATGCTCCTGGAAAACTTATATCTCTTCAACAATCTTAACGAAGGACAGGAACCCGAAACCGGTGAAAAACTGGCCTTGCAGTATAAGTCGTATGATACACCCAAACTAAAACCCAAATTTTTGAATACGCTGGTCGAAAACCGACCTGTAAAACCAGCCGTTCAGACAATAGAAAGTAAAGCCACCGTAGCACCTGAACGGATGGAACCAAAAGTAGAGGAAGTGATAAAGGAAGCAGAAACGTCTGCCGCTGTATCCAATGTTAAACCAATAGATGAAGCTCCGGTAGAGGAAAAAGTCTTAAGTCCGGAGCCAGAGCGCTTAATACCGATACCACAAAAAGTAAAGGAGGAAGAGCCTCAGATTCAGGTCAGTAAAACAGAAAATGCTCCGGTAGTGATACCGGTCAAAGAGACGATTTTGATTGATACACCCAGGCCGGCAGAACCGGTGGCCGTCGTTCCATCTTTACCGGAAAATCCGGATATCATTGACCCTGAAAAGGCCCGTAGAGTGGAACTCCTATTGGAGGGTCGTTCCAATATTCCTGAACCAGTAAAAACACAGGAAAAACAAGTGAGTATTTCCTATGGTCAGGCAACAGCGGTTATGCCTGCCGATAAGCCCATTCCTGAAATTATCAAGCCAAAAGAACCGGAAATACCGAAGCGCACCTACAATGAGGCGGGTGTGAGTGATAGTGTAAAAGCCCTGAAACAAAAGTTTGATCCGGTTGTTTATAAACCTCTTCCACCGCGGCAAGCCATAAAAGTCATTGTTGCACCGGTCAATACACCTACTGTGGGTGTAAAGCCTTCTATACAGGAAACCAGAATCCAACAGAAATCAACACCGGCCACTGAAACCAAAGAAGGGAAAAATACACAAGTAAAGGTGACCAAAACAAGTATTGAGCATCAACCTAAAAAAGCAGAGGCCGGCAAAGAGAGAACGACTACAGCTAAAAACACCCGCAAAAAACCGATTGAAAAACCGGGTGCCAAAAAAGAGAGCGCATCCAAAGGGAATGTTAAAAAAGATAAAACTTCATCGACTAAAAATGCGGGCAAGGAGTTAAAAGGTAAACGAACTTCAAAAGATGCTTCGAAAGCAAAAGGAAATCCAAAAGATGGGAAATCAAAGTCATCTGTAAAAAAGAAATAAACATGGAGATTCAGGTATTGGATAAAAAATTTGTTCCTTACATCAGCGAACAGGATATACAGAAACGTATCGTTGAGATGGCTGAACAAATCAGTCAGGATTATACCGGAAAGGAACTCCTTTGTTTAGGAATTTTAAACGGATCCTTCATTTTTGCAGCTGATTTATTTAAACGGATTCATATACCTGCTTCTATTTCATTCATTAAATTGGCCTCTTATAAAGGCACTTCATCGACAGGAACAGTCATCACGGCAATTGGTTTAGAAGAAGATCTGAATGGGAAAGAAGTATTGATCATTGAAGATATTGTTGATACAGGTAAAACGTTGACAGCCTTTTTACCGGCCCTTCTTAAACAAAATCCGAGCACGGTTAAAATCTGTACCCTCTTACAAAAGCCCGAAGCTTTGCAATACCCTTTAGAGGTGGATTATGTCGGATTCAGTATACCGAATAAATTTGTTGTAGGCTATGGATTGGACTATGACGGTTATGGCAGAAACTATCCCGAAATATATCAGATTCTGAATGCCTGATTACATGATTGCTTATTCGTTTTTGCCGTTGGCTATGTCCAAGTGAAAAATTTGGGTTAAATTGAAATTACAATAAGGGAGTAAACACAATGATTATTTCATGATTGGGAATGTTGTTCCAAAACGGTATTGCATGAACCACTCTACAAGTACTGCACGGTGTAACCCTTTTTTTGTTTCAGAAATCCGGTAATAGGTCCTGAATACACCAGATACCCACCTTCCTCCCCACCTTCCGGACCCATATCAATAATCCAGTCGGCATTACGAATAACATCCGGATTGTGCTCAATGATGATGATACTATGTCCGTGTTCAACCAATGCCTGAAAGGATACGAGTAACTTCTGAATATCATGGAAATGTAATCCCGTGGTAGGTTCATCAAAAATGAAGAGCATTTTTTTATGATGATAACTTTTATCCAGAAACGAGGCCAACTTAACCCGTTGTGCTTCACCTCCACTCAGGGTATCAGACGACTGCCCCAATTTAATATATCCTAAACCCACATCTGCGAGTAAACGAATCTTATCACTGATTTTTTTTTCGTTTTCGAAATGAGACAATGCCTCGTCCACACTCATATCTAATACTTCGGAAATATTTTTTTCTTTAAAAGTAACTTCAAGCACTTCCTCTTTAAATCGTTTGCCTTTACATACTTCGCAAGTCAGATGGACATCAGCCAGAAATTGCATTTCCACAACTGTTTCTCCTTCCCCTTTGCAATGATCACAACGACCACCATCTACATTAAACGAAAAATGCCCGGGTGTGTATCCCCTTAATTTGGAACTTTTGAGTGAGGCATACAAGTTGCGTATTTCATCATAAGCCTTGATATAAGTAACCGGATTCGAACGCGACGACTTCCCAATTGGATTTTGATCGACTAATTCAACCGCTTCAATACGCTGAAGGTCGCCACTTAACACATCCATTTCGCCCGGTTTTTGGGCATAATCCCCTTTGGCATTCTGTATGGCGGGAAAAAGCAGGTGCTTAACCAAAGTTGTTTTGCCTGAACCACTCACGCCGGTGACCACACAAATCAAATTTAAAGGGAACTGTACTTCAATATCTTTCAGATTATGTTGACGGCCTCCTGTGAGTTGCAGGAAATGAGTTGGTTTACGGAGTGTATGAGGCACATCTACTTTTCGTTGACCGCTGAGGTATTGAGCTGTCAGGCTGGATTTGTTTTTGACTAAAGTTTTATAAGGACCGGCTGCTACGATTTCTCCACCCAAATGTGAAGCCAATGGACCCACATCGATGATATAATCTGCAGCTCGCATAATTTGATCATCATGCTCAACCACCACAACGGTATTTCCCAAATCACGCAGTTTGTGTAAAACACGAATGAGTCGTTCGGTATCACGTGCATGCAACCCGATCGAAGGTTCATCGAGGATATATAAGCTATCTGTGAGGTTACTTCCAATCACCCGGGTTAACTGTATTCGCTGACTTTCACCTCCACTCAGGGTATTGGCCGTTCGGTTGAGGTTCAAATAATGTAAACCCACATCCAACATGGTGATGATTCGTATTTTTAATTCTGTAAGAATACGTCTTGCGATATGTTCATCATGTTGGTTCAGTTTGAAGGTATTGAGCCACTCAATCAGCTGACAGATAGGCATATCTAACAATTCGCCAAAATGTTTACCCTGAACTTTCACATACAAAGCATCTTTGCGAATTCGTGACCCCAGACATTCGTGACACAGGGTTTTACCCCGATAGCGGGCCTGCATCACCCGATATTGGATTTTATATAAATTTTCTTGTACCATGTCAAAAAAATCCTGAATGCCTCCTTGTCCGTTCCACAAGAGATCATACATTTCTTTGCTCAGTTCCTTGATGGGTTTATGAACCGGAAAATGATCTTTATGAGTGCGCATAAAATGTTTTTTCCATTCCGCCATTTTATCGCCCCTCCAACAAACTACCGCATCTTCAAACAAGGAAAGATTTTTGTTCGGAATAACCAATGTAGGGTCGATACCCAAAACCATTCCAAATCCCTCGCATTGAGGACAGGCGCCATAAGGATTATTGGATGAAAAAAATTGAGGAGTGGGTATTTCAAAACGCATACCATCTCTTTCAAAACGATTGCAGAAATGAAGCACCTTTTTACCATCAACTTCGATGTAAACGTCACCCTGGGTTTCATCAAATGCCGTTTGAATACTGTCGGCAATTCGATGTAATTCATCTTGTTCAAATGAGCTGACCACAATACGATCGATGAGAATATAACATGACTGCCAATCGGGAATTTTTGGAGCAGATTCCTGCAAATAATCTTCGATTTGAAAATAAGATTTTGAATGAATATCATACAAACGGCTATATCCTTTTTGTAAAAGATCATTCAAATAGTACGCAGGATTTCCGGCGGCATGTTGCGCCAAAGGAACCAACATGAGGACTTTAGCACCTGCAGGCAACTTTTGTATAGCCTGAATTACGTCAGATACATCCTGCTTACTGACTTCCTCACCCGAAATGGGTGAAAAAGTTCTTCCCGCTTTGGCAAATAATAAACGGAGATAGTCGAGCATTTCAGTCATGGAACCAACCGTGGACCTTGGTGTTCGGGCACTCACTTTTTGCTCAATGGCAATGGCCGGGCAAAGTCCTTCAATCAAATCTACATCCGGTTTTTGCATACTTTTCATAAATTGCCGGGCATAGGAACTCAAACTTTCTACATACCTGCGTTGGCCTTCAGCGAAAAGGGTATCCATGGTCAGCGATGATTTTCCACTGCCACTGACGCCGGTTACCACCACCAATTGATTACGAGGAATATCAACATTGATATTCTTTAAATTGTGCACCCTTGCGCCTTTGATTCTGATACCCGATTCCATCTTGAAAAACTGCAATTTATGCCATTGTGGAGTAAAAAAGAATCTGGATTAGCGTAAGCGCGCAAACAGTTACCCACATTCATTTAAATCGGTATTCACTCAGATTGTGAACCACAAAAGAAATGCGAGATGCCGGAAAAAGAAAAGAATTTAATAAAGGCTATGCCCACTAATGCCCGGATAAATTGGATTTTTGGTATCGTCTACCAATGGAGAGCTTTTGGTATTGGCATTGAGGAATTGTTTCCACACAATACGACCATCTCTTGCATCCAGGGCATAGAGATAACGGTCGAATGAGGTGAAATAAACGTAATTTCCATAGACCACTGGTGATGATAAAATAATACTGGCAGAAGGATACTTCCAGAGCAGTTCGCCGGTCACATGACTCACAGCATACAAATTAAAGTCGTACCCACCAACGATTACCGCTTTGGTAAATTCATGAATGGCCGGCGAAGATTTAATTCGTTCATTGGTTTTGAATTTCCAGCGCTCAAGGCCGGTAGTGGTATCAATGGAATAGATATAATAATCGTCGGAACCCACTAAACACATACCGCCATATACTGCAGGCGACGAGTAAACATTATCACCCGTTACGTAGGACCATTTGACATTGCCATTGGTGGCGTCCAGCGCATAAACCTTGCCATCATCGCAACCAAAATAAACAAGCCCATTGCTGATGCTCACCGAAGAATGGATAGCATCGATGGCCACATACTTCCAAGATACACTGCCACTTGCATTCATACAATATAAATTTGGTCCTGCACTCACATATATTTTGTTGTTTAAATACTTGGGAGAACTGGAGAAAGAAGGTTCATTGGCCTCTTTAAAAGCCCACATTTTGTTATGCAGCGTATCATAGGCGTACAAGCTGTCCTCAGCGAAGTAAACCATATTGGCATTCACACAAAGAGAGTTGCTGGGATTCAGGCGATTGATTTGCGTTTCGCGGTCAATTTTTCCGCGGATGGGGTCAATGGTATACATATAGCCATCAGCGGTAACCTGAAATATTTTGTTATCATGAAAAACAGGAACGGCCTCTGTACCTCCCCGCATCACTACTTCCCATTTTTTACGACCCGTATTGGCTTCAAAACACATTAAATTACCATTTTCAGTATTGATGAAAACCGATTCCTCTCTCTCCAGTGGAAGCGGAAGATCTTTCGAGATTTCTTTAGTACAAGCAGAAAGGCCCATCACAATGGCCGGGAAAATAACCCAAATCAAACTTTTCATCATATCATTTCTCATTTGAACTATCAACAAATATAACCTAAAATCCCATATCTAAAAACTGAGCTGGCAAGGAGAATAGGATATATACCAGACGTTGAAACCGGTCTTTCTGTTAATTGTCAGAAACCAAAGGACTTCAACAAATTTTAAAAATCGCCAAAATGCTTGATGGATGCGGGTTGTAGCGAATTTATCTGTGAAAGCGGTGTTAAACTCGGTTACCCCTCTGATTTTAACTTCTCTTCAAAATTCATTTTTGTACATTTGTTGGCTTTTAGAAGACGCTATGTTCGACTTAATTGATAAACAAAAATTACCCAAGCATCTTGCCATCATTATGGATGGAAATGGTCGTTGGGCCAAGGAAAGGGGTAAGGACCGCTTATTTGGTCACCAACATGGCGTGATCAGCGTTCGTGAATGTGTGGAAGGTTGCGTGGAAATTGGGATACAGTACCTCACTTTATACGCGTTTTCTACAGAAAACTGGAAACGTCCTGAATCGGAAGTGAACGGCTTGATGGAATTATTGGTGGCCACTATTCGTAAAGAAGCAGAAAGTCTCAACAAAAACGGAGTCCGACTGATGGTGATAGGTGATATGGATAGCCTCCCGACCTCTTGTGTGGCTGAACTCAATGAAGCCATTCATTTAACATCTGCCAATCAAAAACTCACCCTCATTTTAGCATTGAGTTACAGTGCGAAATGGGAGATGGTTCGTGCAGTTAAACATATCAGTCAGGATGTGGTTTCGGGTAAATTGTCTCCCGATGCCATTGATGAAAATACATTGTCGGCTTATCTCTCTACCTCCGGAATTCCTGACCCTGAACTGATGATACGAACCAGTGGCGAACATCGTATCAGCAACTTTTTGTTATATCAGTTGGCGTATGCTGAACTTTATTTTACACATACCCATTGGCCTGATTTTCGGAGAGAGAACCTGTATGAAGCCATACTCAACTACCAAAACCGCGAAAGACGTTTTGGGAAAATCAGTGAACAACTCCGGCAAATTCCTTCGATAACCTAAAATAATCTATCGGTGAATGCAGATTCGCCGTCCGTATGCGCATTAAAATGAATATGATTCGAATCTCTGTGATGGTGTTACTTGCCATGATGACCTTGTCCACCAAGGCTCAAATTGGACTCAAACAAAAAAATAAACAACAAAACTACCTCAATACGAATAGCGATTACACCATCGGTGGGATTCGGGTTGAAGGTTCGCAATTTTTGGATGAAGAATTACTCATTTCCATTTCAGGATTATCACCTGGCGATAAAATCCGCCTGCCGAATGAGCCCAGAATTGCCAAAGCCATCCAAAACCTTTGGAAACAGAATTTATTTGCAAATATTGAAATCTATAGTGAAAAAACAGAGGGAGATAAAATCTTCTTGGTTCTTCAAATTTCCGAACGTCCCCGCTTATCGAAGTTCAATTTTAAAGGAGTCAAGGATAATGACGCCAAAGAGCTCAAGGATAAAATCAGTCTGGTAAAAAATAAGGTGATCACCGAGGCCGCCAAGCAAAATGCCAGCGAACGGATTCGAAAATTCTATATCGAAAAGGGGTATGCCAACGTTCGGATTCAGGTGCAGGAACGAGCAGATACAGCGTTTTTAAATGCTGCCATTTTAACTTTTGTTGTCAACAAAGGACAAAAGGTAAAAATCAATCAATTGAATATTTTCGGGAATGAGAATGCCTCAACCCTAAAACTGAAAAAGAAAATGAAAGGGAGCAAGGAAATGGCTCGTATTTCATTATATAGTGCCGATAAGGAAAGTGTTTATGGGACCAACGAAACTGATTTTAAATCATACCTGAAAGGTCGTGGATTTTTATCGCTCAGTAAAACGGCCCAACTCATGGACCCCTATGTTCGATATGGCGTGTTTTCAGCTTCCAAGTTTACAGAAAAGAAATACGAAGAAGACAAACAAGCAGTGATCGAATATTATAATTCTTTGGGATTCCGGGATGCAAGCATTCTGGCAGATACCATGTATGCTTCTTCCAACGGCCATTTGAATATTGATTTGAAGGTGATGGAAGGTAACCGATATTATTTCGGAGACATGGAGTGGAAAGGAAATACCAAGTACACCGTCGATCAGTTAAACAAACTTTTAGGCATCAAAAAAGGAGATATTTACAATCAGGAATTGCTCAATAAACGACTTGGAAAAATACCCAGCATGGATGGTGATGATATTTCTTCGCTTTATTTGGATGATGGCTATTTGGCATTTAATACAGAAGCTGCCGAAAAATCGGTTGATGGAGATACCATTCATTTCGAAATCCGTATTACCGAAGGCGAGCAGTATACCCTGCGTAATATCAATATCGCCGGAAACGATCGTACCCATGAGCATGTGATTCGCCGTGAATTACGCACTTATCCGGGCAATAAATTTAGTCGGGCCGACATCATTCGCTCTCAACGTGAAATTTCCAATCTTGGTTTTTTTGACGCGGAGAAAATAGGTATCCACCCCGTGCCACATAATGATGGAACCGTGGATATCGATTATACGGTCACCGAAAGATCGGCAGATCAGTTGGAATTACAAGCTGGTTTTGGAGGTGGCTTGGGTGTAACCGGAACTATTGGGGTTTCATTCAATAATTTTGCTTTAAAAAATATTGCCAATTTAAAAGAATGGGACCCTTTACCAATGGGTGATGGACAAAAATTATCCATTCGCGGTCAAGCCAATGGACGTTGGTATAATTCGATCAATGCAGGGTTTACTGAACCCTGGTTGGGTGGTAAAAAACCGAATGCACTTTCCTTGAATGTCTACAGAACCTATTTTGCAGGAAATTTTGGTTCAACCATTTCAGGGCATATGACGACCGTAGGTGCCGGTGTGACCCTCAGTAAACGTCTCAGATGGCCGGATGATTTCTTCGTGATTTCTTATGGTCTTAATTATCAACTTTACAATATTAAAGATTACTCTTTCTTTGAAGACTTCTCGAATGGCGTTGCGAATAATTTGAGCCTCAATATTGTGTTACAGCGAAACTCCATTGATCAGCCGCTCTTTCCGAGAAGTGGATCGAATATTTCATTGAGTTTGCAGTTTACGGCTCCTTATTCTTTATTTTCGAACCAAGATTACGAAAATTTGCCTCCGAGCAAGAAATATAAATGGATTGAATACCACAAGTATAAATTCTCGGCTCAGTGGTATCAGCGTTTGAAAGGAAATTTGATTTTAAAACTGGCCGCCAAACACGGTTATTTAGGTTATTACAATCAAAATCTGCAGTCGCCTTTCGAACGTTTCCAGGTAGGTGGTGATGGGCTTTCGGGTTTCACCATTTACGGACGTGATATTATCGCGCAAAGAGGATATGAAATCTATTCAAATCCAGCAGGTGCAACCATCTTTAATAAATATGTCGCCGAAATCCGTTATCCATTTTCGCTCAATCCTTCGTCAACCATATATGGATTGGCCTTTTATGAAGCCGCGAATGCCTGGGATAATTTTAAATCATTCAATCCATTTCAGTTACGACGTTCTGCCGGTTTGGGTGTGCGTATTTTCCTCCCAATGTTCGGATTATTAGGTCTGGATTATGGTTTAGGTTTCGATCGTTTGACACCTGGAACCAAATTTGGACAGGCTACCAAATTCAGCTTCATGCTTGGGTTTGAGCCTGAATAAATAATTTTATGCCGCATTCTTTGTATAAAATATCGTTAATGCATGTGGGGCAATACAACTTTGTTTGTTCATTTGTAGTCGAAAACGATGAAAAAGAAATTTGCCCAAGTTTAAATGTTTGGGCAGATGAACCGATTCAAACTTAAAATAATTACAAACAATTTAAAATCAATTAAAATGAAGAAGTTACTTATTGTCCTTTTGGTGGTTCTCTCCGCACTCCAAATTCAGGCACAACGTTATTGCGTCATCGATTCTAAATACATCCTGGAAAACTTACCGGAGTATAAACAAGCACAAACAAAATTAGATGAGGTATCTGCCAATTGGCAAAAAGAAATTGATGCTAAATTGCAGGAAGTTGATCGTATGTATAAGGCTTATCAGGCCGAGCAGGTGATGTTAAGCGATGAAATGAAAAAGCGTCGGGAAGATGAAATCATTAAAAAAGAAAAAGAAGCCAAAGAACTCCAGAAAAAACGTTTCGGTTTTGAAGGCGATTTATTTAAAAAGCGTCAAGAGCTCGTAAAACCTGTACAAGATAAGGTTTATAATGCCGTGCAAAAAATGGCTGCTTCGAAAGGCTATGAAATCATTTTTGATAAATCTGCGGATTTGAGTGTTTTTTACAATGATCCTAAGTTGGATAAAAGTGACGATATTTTACGTGAACTGGGCGTCACTTCACCTGGTAAAAAATAATCAGGGTTTCATCTTTTCATATATATTTGCCCTATTAAAAATCAACCTGGACGGGATTATTCAACATATTTTCAGGAATTATCTCATTCAATCTAAAGAAAATTAAAAAATGAAAAAAATAATCATCGCGTGTTTTGTATTATTCATCAGCGTAACTACCTATGCCCAACAAAAAATTGGGTATATCAGTTCTGACGAATTGTTAATGGCCATGCCGGAAGCAAAGAAGGCTGATGCAGACATCAGTGCATATGCTAAAACTTTTCAGGACCAATTGCAGGCTATGCAAAAAGAAATGGAGACAAAGTATAAAGCCTATGAAGCTGAAACAAAAACAATGTCTGAAGCGATGCGCATTGTAAAGGAAAAAGAATTACAAGATTTACAAAACCGTATTGTTTCTACCCAACAATCAGCTGAGGAAAAAATTGCTGCAAAAAAACAAGATTTACTCAAACCAATTATGGAGAAAGCAGACAAGGCTATTCAGGCTGTAGCTAAAGAGAAAGGGTATACGTATATTTTTGATACCAGTGTTGCTGGAATGGTATATGCGACTCCTGACGATAACCTGATTTCAGCAGTGAAAGCAAAATTAGGAATTAAAGATGCACCTGCTGCACCTGCTGCCGGTGGAGGTACAACTCCTAAAAAATAATTCTGTCAAAATATTAAAAAGGTCACCTTTTGGGTGGCCTTTTTATTTTATGTAAGTGTATCTCACCGGCGCTTCAAATTCAAGGAAGCGAGACCGTTGCAAAACGATCAAAAATAATTGGCTAAGTCATTTGGCTTCAAATTTCTGCGTTACTTTAAATTTTTAACGTTATCATAATCAACAAGATCACTCAATACATAGGGCTTGCTGATTAACGTGAAAATAGTTGATTCCATTACATGATGGAGTAAT
>DAIRSC010000038.1:0-13518 GCA_036804585.1 Chitinophagaceae bacterium | reverse complement strand
GATTTTCACTTCTCACTGGCATCTTCAACTTTGGCGTCATCGTCCAAGGGCTGTATAATAGTCCCATCCCAAGAACGCTTCCTTGAATTTGAAGCGCCATAGGGTATCCAGTAACCCCTATTTAAGGATGGCCAATTTAACCACATCTTTCATTTCTGTGACATAATGAAATTTAAGACCTTTAATAAAACCCGGATTTATTTCAAGGACGTCTTTTTCATTTTGTGCACAAAGGATTATTTCCTTCATACCTGCCCTTTTGGCAGCCAGAATTTTTTCCTTGATTCCACCGACAGGAAGAACCTGTCCACGCAAGGTAATTTCTCCTGTCATGGCCAAATTCGGTTTAACCTGTTTGCCCCTTAACGCACTCAGAATGGAAGTAAGCATGGTGATACCGGCACTAGGTCCATCTTTTGGTACGGCGCCTTCGGGAACATGAATATGAATATTGGTTTCATCAAAGACTGTCTCGGGGATATCCAGTTCTTGCGCATTAGCCCGAATGTAAGTCAGGGCTGTACTAGCACTTTCTTTCATCACATTGCCCAAATTACCCGTCAGATTGAGGCTTCCTTTTCCTTTGCTCAGACTTGTTTCGATAAACAAAATTTCACCGCCTACATAATTCCAAGCTAAACCAATGGCCACTCCCGGTGGATTTTTACGGGCATAAATTTCATTGGAGTATCTTGGTTTACCCAAGATATCGACAATGGATTCTTCGGTCACATCAAAACTTTTAAGAGATTCATCCATGGCTGCCTGCATGGCGATATTTCGCATGACAGAGGCTAATTGCCTGTCCAATTCCCTGACACCACTTTCGCGGGTATATTCCTGTATGAGCCTCGTTAAGACCGGATTTGCAATTTTGATGATGTAGTCTTTCAGGCCATGGGCTTCCTTTTGTTTGGGGATCAAATGTCGTTTGGCAATTTCGATTTTTTCTTCCACGGCATAACCACTGAGGTCAATGATTTCCAAACGATCGCGCAAGGCAGGTTGTATTTCATTGAGATTATTGGCAGTCGCGATGAAGAGCACTTTGCTTAAATCGTATTCAAGTTCTAAGTAATTATCGTAGAAGGTATGATTTTGTTCAGGATCCAGAATTTCCAATAAAGCTGAACTTGGGTCCCCTCGAAAATCTTTACCAATTTTATCAATTTCATCCAGGATAAAAACAGGATTGCTTGATTGGCATTTGCGTAATGATTGAATAACACGGCCTGGCATTGCACCGATATACGTTTTACGATGTCCACGCAGTTCACTTTCATCATGTAAACCGCCTAAACTAAAACGAACATATTTACGCCCAATCGCATTGGCAATGGATTTTCCCAATGAAGTCTTACCAATTCCGGGAGGACCAAAAAAACAAAGAATAGGCGACTTCATATCACCTTTTAATTTGAGTACGGCCAGATATTCGAGAATACGATCTTTGATTTTGTCCATACCATAATGGTCATGATCTAAAATTTTCCGGGCCCTTTTTAAATCATAGATATCTTCGGTGTATTCTTCCCAGGGTAAGTCAAGCAATAAATCGAGATGATTATAAGTCACAGAATAATCGGGGGTAGTAGGGTGCATACGCTCCAATTTTTCGATGCCCTTGGTGAAATTCTCTTTAGCTGCTTTTGACCATTTTTTTGTTTCTGCTCTTTTCTGCAGATCTTTAATTTCGCGTTCGTTGCTATCACCACCTAATTCGTCTTTGATGGCCTTTAACTGCTGATTGAGGAAATATTCTTTCTGTTGTTTGTCGAGTTCACCTTTGGTTTTATTGGTGATTTTATTTTTTAATTCAACATGTTGCAATTCGATTTGAAGAAGGCGTAAAAGATTTTCTGTTCTTTTGATGAAATCATTTTCCTCCAATAATTGCTGTTTGTCTTTGGTTTCACAATTCAGATTGGAAGCGATAAAGTGGTTAAGGAAACTTACGTTTTCGATGTTCCGAAGCATGATGGAAGCCTCGTGAGGAATATTATTACTTTTTATCATGATCTGTTCCGCCATTTCTTTGACGGAGGCAATCATCGCATTAAATTCATCGCTTTGTGGTGGGATATTGTCATCCAAATAGGTCACTTTTGCTGAAAAATAAGGTTCAGCATGAATCCATGTATTGGTTTCAAAACGAATTCGTCCGCGAATAAATACGGTAATACTTTCATCGGGCATTCGGATTTGTTTGATGATCTGTGCGACGGTTCCCACCTAATAAAAATCCTTTGTTTCAGGATTGTCCAATTTGGGGTCTAATTGGGGCAGGATCCCTATCATTTTTCCTTTTCGTTCCGCTTCTTTCAATGCAATGATTGATTTTTCGCGCGATACTGTAATCGGCATGACCACATTCGGAAAGAGCACCATATTGCGCAGCGGCAAAATGATCAATTCCTCCGGTAGATTCTTTTTTTCTTCTTCGCTCATCTCGTCTTCATTCAACGGAATAATTGGCATAATGTCTGATTCTTCTTCTATTCCGAAATATTGTCGGTTAAATTCCATGGTAATCTTTCTTTTTGTCAGGTTTATGAGCCGAATTCTACTAATAAATGTGAAAACACCTCTATTATCAATAGGTATGCCATCTGATCATCATTCAAAAAAAAGGCCTCACCTTTTGAGTTTGGCCTTTATAGGGATCGTCAAAGGGGGAGGGCTATTCGGCTTTTGAGTCTTCACAAATCGTTACAGGCTCAAATCCTCCCATGTTAAATGTTATTCCGGCATTAAAACCGCGTGCAGGACGTTTTTGGAACTCAGGTATTTTTTTGCTGTAGCCGTTAACTGTTCAATGGATACTGCTTTTAACCTTTCTTCAAAGTTATACATGTTCTCCATGGGTAAATTGTATTGCTGGTATTTTTCGATAGTACCTAACCAGAAATTGTTGGATTGAATACCCACTTTGTATTTTTGAAGTGCTGTTTCAGTTGCTTTTTGAAATTCATCTGCTGTGATATTATTTTCCTTTTTCACCGCCTGAATGATATCCCAGAAAGCATCTTTCACTTTCACTGCATTTTCCGGACCACAAGGCAGAAAACTCTGCATCATGAAACGTTCCTTTGGAAATTTGGAAATGCGCATCCCTACTCCGCCGCCGTATATGGCACTCATTTTTTCGCGAATGATATCCGTAATTCGGTTATTGATGATTTCAGATAATAAATTAAGGCGCATTTCATCTACCTGAGAATATGGTGTGTCAAAATAGCTCATTTCAAGCACCATACTTTTGGGTTCTGTACCCGCTCTGAAGTTGAAATTGGTATCATTTAGTATAGGGTGCATGCCGAGATCTTTGTCTTTAGAAACGACTAAGGTTGAAGGTAATCCACCGATATATTTTTCAACCAATATTTTAAATGAATCCGAGGGCATACTTCCAACGAATGTGAAATTCATTCCATTTCCTGAATTAAAACGTTGTTTGTAAAAATCAATGGCATGGTCGAGATTGATCTTGTCAAAATCCGCCTGGTCAGGAATTTCCTTACTACGGGGATGATTTTTATACATGAATTTATTCAGGGTATCAGAATATCGGGTTTGAGGATCTGATTTCATTTCAGACATCAATTGCATTTGACGGTTTTTGAAAGAGGCAAATGCTTCTTCATCTTTACGTGGAGAAGTACATTTGAGGTACAACAATTGTAAGGCCGTTTCTAAATCTTTGACCGTTGATTTGCCATTGATCAGGTCTTTTTGTAAATCTATGATGGTACTGACTGAAACATTTTTTCCGGATATAAATTTCAGCAGGTCTGAATCTGAATACTCTCCATTACCCATTTCATCTACAACGTTATAGCTATAGTCTGCTCTTTGAAAGTCTTTGCCTGTATACAGCGATGATCCACCAAAACGATAGGCGCTGAACAAAATTTCATCATTTTTTAAACCTGTCGGTTTAAAGGTCACTTTGGCTCCATTGCTCAATGTCCAGGTTATCAGACGAGTTTTGGCATCCTTTACTTCACTCACTACTTTACCCGGGGTCGGCATACCATCCAATAAAGATTTTGGGAGTGCTTTTTCGGCATAGGCTTTGATATCAGACGACATGGCTTCATCGATATATGATTTTAAATCGCCATCTGAAGGCAGATTAGAACCTGTTTTTGTGGTTACCAAAGCAAAATAGGTTTTATCGATGCCAATCTGATCTTTTAAAATATTGATTTCACTGATATAGACATTGCCCAAACGTCCTTTGACTAGATTATATTCCCACTGAATACCCGGAGCAGGTTCGTTGGTCAGAAAATGCCGCACCAATTCTTCAATACGATCTCTCGATTCTGTTTTATCTTTTTCTTTAAACATGGTTTCATAGCTGGCTAAAATTTCAGCTTTAGCCCTTTCTAATTCGTTAGAAGTAAAACCAAATTTCTTGATTTTTACAGCTTCTCGGGCTAATGCTTGAGAGGCTTCTTTAATTTTTTCATTGCCGCAAATAGCAAATAATTGAAAGCTCTCCCAACCGCGGGCCCATCCACCATTAAATCCTCCTGATGCAAATACAAAAGGAGGATTTGGACTATTTTTTAATTCTTCGAGACGTGCTGCCAACATTTGATTAAACAAATTTTGTTTTACATCATCCAGATATTCTTTTACCGTGGTCGCCGATTTACTTCGTTGGCTATTGCCAATAATCTGTACCATGGTATAAGGACTTTCTTTATCGCTCAATACCATGGCCTTACTGCTTTTGCGGGCAGGTAAATCGAATGACTCTGGACGAGGACGTGCATTTGCAGGGTTTGTAAATCCGCTGAATTTTGCTTTGATTAATTTTTCTGCTTCGGCTGGATCGATATCTCCAACAACCATCACTGCTTGTAAGTTGGGGCGGTACCAATCACGATGAAATCTTTTGAGGACTTCTGGTTTAAAGGTCTTTAACAGCTCATCATCTCCAATAGGTAATCGTGAAGCATATAGTGAGCCGTTCAGGTATTCCGGAAGCCATTTTTTCATCATCCGATCGTCAGCACCTTTACCCAATCGACTTTCTTCAAGCACTACATTTCGTTCTTTGTTGATTTCTTCATTTTCCAAGAGAGCGGATCCACTCCAATCAGCGATGATTTGAAATCCTTTTTCGATTTTATCCTTGTCATCAGCAGGAATAGGTAGTATATACACTGTTTCATCAAAACTGGTATAGGCGTTCAAGTCTGCGCCGAATTCAACGCCAATACTTTGCAAATAATGAACCACTTCATTTTTCGGGAAATTTTTTAATCCATTGAAATTCATGTGTTCCATTAAATGTGCTAAGCCGAGTTGGTCCTTGTCTTCCAGGATAGAGCCGGCATTCACAACCATACGGAGTTCTATCTTCTTTTCCGGCTTTTTGTTTTGAATGATATAATACTTTAATCCATTGGACAGTACACCTGTTTTAATTTTAGAGTCGAGTGGAATTTTTTCACTGTCTATTTGTCCATAACCAATGACGGGCAGCAGGAATGCCATCAACATCAAAATGGGTTTGATCGATTTCATACTTTAAAAAATTTAGTGGTTAAAATTAGGACTTAAACCTTAATTATATAAGTGAAAACAAACTAAATGTGCGGTATTTTTCGAGTCGAACATGATGCATAAAAAAAGGACACTGCAATCAGTGTCCGGTTAAGCTATTTTTTAATTCCCGACTATTCAGTTTACTATGAATTGAAGCATTTTATCCTTAATCCAATTGAATCATATAATAGTACACGCCTCTATAATTCGGATAAATTCCTCCAAATTGAAATTCTTTTTCACCTGATGAAAGAATTTTTTCTAAATCCACTGCACTTTGGATATCCTTTTCATTGATTTGTGTGATCACAAATGATTTTTTCATCCGGGTTTGTCTGGCGATTAAGCCATTTGATTGAATATCGCTAACCAGCAAACCACCGCTGATGCCTAATTGTTGTAATTCATTTTTTTTCAGTTCACGAAGCGTCGCCCCTAGTTTTTCGGTTTTACTGGATTTTACAACATCGGTATTACCTAAGCTGTTTTTTAGTTTTGCCGTGGTTACATAGGACTTTCCATTTCGGAGAAACGTGATGCTGATTTCATCACCCGGTCTGGACAATGCGATTTGTTCCATCATTTGCGGACCCGTTTTTACTTGTACATTATTGATTTTAGTCAGAATATCCCCTGTTTTAATTCCGGCATCTTGCGCACTTGAACGTTCATACACTTGATTCACGTATATCCCGTCAATTTTGTCTAGGCCATAAGCGCTAATTTGTTCGGCGGTGGCATTCTTGATGTCAATATAACCGACGCCTAAAAAAGCCCTTTGAACATTTCCAAACTTCATCATATCCGCACTGATTTTTTTAACAATGTTGGAAGGAATGGCAAAACTATAACCAGCGTATGATCCGGTGGGTGAGGCGATGGCAGAATTAATTCCAATTAGTTCTCCTCTGGAATTAACGAGTGCTCCACCGCTATTGCCCGGGTTAACAGCAGCATCTGTTTGAATAAAACTTTCAATGGCGTTATTGCCACTTTTACTTTGATTAATACCAATGTTGCGATATTTTGCACTAACGATTCCTGCAGTAACGGTGGTTTCAAGTGTTAATGGGTAGCCCACTGCAAGTACCCATTGGCCCAATTTAACCTCATCTGAATTGCCAAAAGCAATGAACGGCAAATTATTTTCATTGATTTTCAAGAGGGCTAAGTCTGTAGATGCATCATTTCCTATCACCTTGGCGGTATAAGTTTTTTTATTGTTTAAAACCACATTCACCTGATCTGCGCCATCAACAACGTGGTTATTGGTGACGATATATCCGTCAGCACTAATAATCACACCAGATCCACTTGACTGCTGCGGTTGTTGATAAAATCGTTGACCACCTCCAAAAAATTGATCGAAGAAATCGTCTCCAAAAGGACTTCTATACTGCACCGGACGAGCCTTGGTTTCGGTTTTAATATGAACAACGGCACGGCTCGATTTTTCGGCAGCATCTTCGAAATTGACATAGCCGCCATCAGGTTCTGGAGAGTAAGACGCAAATTGAACATCCTTTGTAGTCTCCTCATTTTGAACTATTGGAACCGGCACAATGGTATTCAAATATTTTCGCGCCAGAATATAAGTTGAAATAGATGTCAAAAAAGCGACAAGGATGATACTGAGAATCTTTTTCATCTGATAGAATTTTATGGTACAAAATTATTAAGTGAAAGAATCGATTCGGACAGTTTTAATCTTTTTTAACAGCCATTTTAGTGTTAAGAAAAATCTATGGACTATTTCCGATTTGAAGGAATGACCCTACCATGATTGAAATACTTAAGACAGACTGTTTAAAAAATCAACGGTGTCAATACCATCTGCAAAATTGCTGATACCTGGTTGTTGAGCAGTGCCAAATGATGTGAATCCTTGCCCAACAATCGTTTGAATATCGGGATTATTTTGTAACATATCGATTAAGTTATCATGATTTGAATAATATGAATAATGTAATACGGAAACAGCTGAAAAAATAGATTCATGCTCTATCAATAAAACGCTGTCATTGCTCATATAATATTGACTATTCAGAATATATAAAGCCAATTGATAGTCGAGATTGTTTCGGTATTTATTGTGGTCTTTTAAATGATCATATTTGCGAAATGCTTGTAGTAAAGGCCCAAATGGATAATCATGTGGCACAAAAATTTTAGTCACATTTCTGCATCCCAGCCCAAAATACTGATAAACGTCATCGGCCAATAGGGATAATTCTTGCTCAGTTTCATCACCCTTCAGCACTGCTACGGATGTCTTATTGGGTCGGATGATGTGCGGATATTTGCCAAAGTAATTTTTAAAAACCTTTGCGGTATGATTGCTTCCGGTGGCCAGATAAGCATCGCAATTTTTGAGCATTTCTCTTTGTTCAACCTGTTTCATTAATTCCGCGTTGCATGATTTTAAATATTGTACAATGGCAGGTAACAATACATCATCTTTAGACGAACATTTGAAGGCCAATCGATGAGGACTCAGAAACACAGATAAAAAATCATGAAAACCAACCAAAGGAATATTACCGGCCATAACAACGCCAACCGTTTGGGGTTGATTGGAATCCGAAAATCGTTCAGAAAATCGCTGAAGGGCGTTTTCATCGAGATAGTTTTCTGCAATGGCTTGAATGCTTTTTAGTATAAATTCACGGGTAAACCAACCATTTTTTCGTTCCGCAGAATCCTGAATTTGTTCCCATTCTTCGCTATCGGAGAGGATATATTTTTTTAGCTGAATCAGAAGATGAATTTTATCATTCAAGAGACCTTTCATAGTAAAGAATTAAGCATTAAATTTGACCTGCGAAAATCGTACTTTTGACCGAATAAAATGGATTCATAACGAAATCAAATAAAACTCATGGCTATTAAAATAACAGATGAATGTATCAATTGTGGGGCTTGCGAACCCGAATGTCCGAACAATGCCATTTATGAAGGAGGCGTTGAATGGGCTATTGCCGATGGAACTTCCGTAAAGGAGCAATTTAAATTAATGAATGGGGACATGGTTTCGGCTGATACCAAACATGCCCCTGTGGCTGATGATACCTATTACATCACACCGGATAAATGCACCGAATGTCAGGGATTTCATGAAGAGCCCCAATGTGCAGCAGTGTGTCCGGTTGATTGTTGTGTTCCGGATGAGATGTACCGCGAAACTGTAGAGGCACTCATGGAAAAGAAATCTAGATTACACCTGTAAACTTTATGAAAAGGTTTGTTTTATTGTTCGGCATACTTGGGGTATGCTCAACAGTGAATGGATTATTGGCCCAGGGTACGAAAAAAGGCCCTAAAAAGGATACTATCCTGATTCAAAAAGGAAGGGAAACCTTGGTACAAATTAAATTTGACAATGGCAAAATGGCCGAAGAAGGCATTTGGGTCAATCAGCAAAAGCAAGGTGTTTGGAATACCTTCCACGATAATGGTTTTCCTGAGTCGATAACTGCTTATGAATCTGGTAAAAAGAATGGGATTGAAATGAAGTTAGGCAAAGATGGATACTTAGAGCAAATGTGTTATTACAGCAATGATGCTCTTCACGGTCCGTTTAGATTATATTTTAAAGGATCCAGGATTCAAAAGGAACAAAATTTTGTCAACGGATTGGAGGATGGTAAAAGACAGATTTATTTTAAAGATGGCGGAATTCAGGAAGAGGGAATTTGGAAAAATGGAAAACGGGAAGGAAAAACGACCTGGTATTATGTAAATGGGAAAAAAGCCGTTGAATATCAATACCGGGATGGGGAACTGGAAGGCCCTTCGTTACTTTATAATGAGCAAGAGGTGATTGTTCAAGCCGGGCAATATGCCGGGGGGGTACAAACCGGTATCTGGAAAGAGTACAATGACAGGGGTATTTTACAGGCTGAAGGTGAATTCGTTCAGGGACAAAAATCCGGCAAGTGGAAAATTTTTGATGCCGAAGGAAAATTACTCAAAAAAGTTCTTTACGAAGGTGGAGAACTTAAAGAATAAATCAAAGATATGGATGCAACGCCTGTTTTAAGCCTGTTTAAGCAGGTCTTACATTTTATTTTCGATATTGATGGAGTGCTTACCAATGGGACTTTGTTGATTCATCCGGATGGAACATTGTTGCGTACGATGAATATTCGGGACGGATATGCATTGCAGTGGGCAGTAAAAAAACAATATGGTATCAGCATTATTTCCGGCGCCAAAGGAGATGCCTTATTCTCCCGACTAAAGGCTTTGGGCATTCAGGATATCCACTTGGGGGTTGAAGATAAACTAAGTTGTTTGCAGGAACTCACTCAAACAAAGAAGCTGGATTTACAGAGAGCGTTGTATTTGGGTGATGACATGCCTGATTTAAAAGTGATGCAAGAAGTACTGATTCCAGCTTGTCCGGCTGATGCGATACCGGAAATTGTTTCGGTTTCCCGGTATGTGTCCCCTTATAAGGGCGGAGAAGGCTGCGTCAGAGATGTGATTGAAAAAGTCCTGAAGTTGAATGGGCATTGGTTGCCTGACTAGTCTCGATTATTACTCTGCATGCGACTCATAAACAGCATTACGTAATACAGAAGCATGGCTACGGAGCTGACTGCTGCAACTATATAAGTGCGTGCCGCCCAGTCCAGGGCGTCCTTTGCTTTTTCTTGTTCGGAACCATTCGTCATATTTGTATCTTTCATCCAGGCAAGGGCCCTGTTGCTGGCATCAAATTCCACCGGGAGGGTGACAATGGTAAAAACAGTCGTGACGGTGTAAGCGAGTATGCCCAATAAAAAAATGAATTGAGATGCCAGTCCAAGACCCATTACACCAAGCCCGATCAAAATGAGCCATTGTCCCAGTGAGGTGCCGATTTTAACGGCAGGAACCATGCGGCTTCTCATCACCAACATGGAATAATTGGTGGCATGTTGAACGGCATGCCCACATTCATGGGCTGCTACGGCTGCTGCTGAAATACTTCTTCCATTAAAAACATCCTGACTGAGATTTACCGTTTTATCTTCCGGATTGTAGTGGTCACTCAGAAACCCTTGGGTAGAAACGACCTGGACATCGTAAATGCCATGATCTTTGAGCATTTTTTCGGCAATTTCACGACCACTCAGACCATTTCGCAAACCAATTTGGCTGTATTCGGTGAATTTGGATTTTAAACGATTGCTGACATACATTCCGATCAAAAACATCAGACCGCCAATGAGATAATATCCTATCATGTGTGTTACTTTTTTAACATATGTAGCAAATATAAGCCCAATCGCTATTTCAAGAAATTTGCAGACAAAAGGGCGCATTATTTTTAAATAAATACGACAGTATGGCATATTTATAACAAATACGAATGTGAAGGCTTCGTAATTTTTTTAAAGTTTAGGCTCTAAAATTTTTGAAATGAGTAGTGAAGGGTGTACTTTAGCATTGAATTTTATGGGTTAGTAAGAAAAGGGTCGATCAGAAATGGTTGACACTTTCTTCTTTTTATACCTGATCTCATCCCAATTATAGTCGTGTTTTTTATTTTTTGAATCAGGGGATCAGATGATTTTCCCTTCTTCAAAACGAAAACCAGATTTTTAATTCAACCTAAATTTGGGAAAGGAGGAGAGAACTATCTAGCTTAAAGCTGCTGGTTATCTCACTGGCGCTTTAATTGAAAGAAGCGTTCATGGGATAGTCCCGCACGTGCGTGAAAGCCCTTGGACGATGACGCCGAATTTGAAGATTCAAGTAAGAAGTGAAAATCAAAGAAAAACTGCAAGCTTATTGAGACGATATGAAAAATTGTTTTGCATCTAAATGAGTAAAATTCTATCCATCATGTAATGATATCAGCTATTTTCACTTTAATCAGTAAGCCCCAATCAGGATATCATGGTAGTACTTTTGAATATTAAATACATTTGATTCCGGATGCTTCAAAAGATGATTACAACATTGAATATTGCTTACTGAAAAATAGGTTACTGAAAAACGAGTTGAGTGGGTGCCATATTGAAGGATCATAAGAATTAAATTAGGGTATAACTTCAAGTGTAATAATTTGTTTGCTTCCTGATATCGAAATAGCTTTCCATCTAAATAATTAATTGTGGCCAAAAGTAAAAATGTATTTGCCTGTCAGCATTGCGGGTTTGAATCACCCAAATGGATGGGTAAATGTCCTTCTTGTCAAAGCTGGAATTCCTTTGTTGAAGAAATTCAACGCAAAGATGAAAAAAAAGCTGCCTGGCAGGATCCTTCTTTTGACATAGTTGCCCATGCCTTAAAGTTGTCAGAAATTGGTATTCAAAATAATCGGCGCATCGTAACTGCTGATGAAGAACTGAATCGAGTACTTGGTGGAGGAATTGTAGAAGGTTCGGTGGTATTGGTTTCCGGAGAACCGGGCATTGGAAAAAGCACCTTGTTTTTACAGATTGCTTTGCAAATGCAGCAATTAAATACGTTATATATCAGTGGTGAAGAAAGTCTGCAACAAATAAAGCTTCGTGCCGAAAGAATAGGTATTCAGAATGAAAATTTAAGATTGCTGACCAATAACGATACCTCCAAAATATTTTCTGAAATTAAAAAAATCCAACCCGAATTGGTTATCATCGATTCCATTCAAACCCTTGAATCGCCCAACATCGAAAGTACACCTGGTAGTGTGGGTCAGGTGAGAGAATGTGCTGCTGAATGGGTGCGATATGCCAAGTCAAGTCATGTACCTGTTTTTATTATCGGCCATGTCACCAAGGATGGATCAATTGCAGGACCAAAAGTGTTGGAACATATGGTTGATACGGTTTTACAGTTTGAAGGAGATCGGCATTATACTTACCGTATTTTAAGGACTAGCAAAAATCGTTTTGGCAATGCCAACGAATTGGGAATTTATGAAATGCATGAAAATGGTTTAAGGAAAGTAAGTTCTCCATCTGAAATTTTACTTACCCAGAAGGATGAAGCTTTGAGTGGGATTGCGATTGCTGCAACGATGGAAGGAGCCCGGCCTTTATTAATCGAAACGCAGGCATTGGTGTCGCAGGCGGTGTATGGAACGCCTCAACGAACAGTGAGTGGATTTGATCTTCGCCGCATGCAATTGCTTCTAGCCGTCTTGGAAAAGAGAGGAGGTTTTCAGTTTGGCATGAAGGACGTATTTCTAAATATTGCGGGTGGATTGCGCATTGAAGATCCTGCCATCGACTTGGCCGTTTTAAGTGCTTTACTTTCTTCGTATGAAGACAAACCCCTTCCTCCTCATTATTGTTTTGTAGGCGAAGTGGGTTTGAGCGGTGAGGTCAGAGCTGTTAGTCGAATAGACCAACGAATTGCTGAGGCGGAAAAATTAGGATTTGAAAAAATCTTTTTATCGACATACAACAGCAAAGGATTGGATTTAAAGAATCGAAAAATTGAAATTGTTTTGGTAAGTAAAGTTGAAGAGACTTACAGATTACTTTTCTGACATTATTCAAAGTTGTACATTTACCCCGGAACTAATGCTTATGAAAACATTTTTCAAGGGTGTACTGCGCCCTTTGTGGTCATTACTATATCCCAACCTTTGTGTATCTTGTTTTACACAATTAACCCACTATGAAAAGTTTTTATGTTTCGATTGTATGCATGAAATGCCCAGAACCTTGTTTCAATATCAGGCGGGTAATTTATTGGAACAGCGAATGAAGGGTCGATTGCCACTCCGTTATGGAGCATCCATGTATTTTTTTCGGAAGGAAGGAAAAGTTCAGGATGTTTTACATGCGATCAAATACCAAAATAATCAGGATTTAGCATTCTTTATGGGAGAACAATTTGGTGAAGCCTTGCGCGTTTGCGGTTGGGTAGATACGATAGAAGTATTGATCACGGTTCCACTTTCTGAAAACAAACAAAAAAAACGGGGATTCAATCAAAGTGAATGGATTGACAAAGGATTGAGAAAAACCATGG
>DAIRSC010000037.1:0-13565 GCA_036804585.1 Chitinophagaceae bacterium | reverse complement strand
CATGTACTTGAATCAACTATTTTCACGTTATTCAGCAAGATCTATTTAGATTAAATTTAAATCCATATCAATACGGACTTTTGTACTTTTGTGCCTGAACTAAAATTTTTATTAGAACATGAAAACATTCCAGGCCATTAAAGATTGGGCCCCAGAAGAGCGCCCGCGTGAAAAAATGCTTCAAAAAGGGGCCGATGCATTAACCAATGCAGAATTACTTGGCATTCTCATCAATACCGGTACCATCAATCGAAGTGCAATGGATATCGCTAGAGAATTATTGTCATCATGCGGTGATAATCTCACGGAACTTTCCAGATTGAAATTATCGGATCTGGTGAAAATTAAAGGACTGGGCGATAAAAAGGCTATCACCTTATTATCGGCTATTGAATTGGGCCGCCGCCGTCAGTACAGTGCAGCCTTGGAACGCCCCAAAATTGTAAGCAGTAAACAGGCCTTAGAAATCCTGCAGCATCCGCTCAATGATGCCACTGAAGAACACTTTTTAGCACTCTACCTCAATCATGCGAATCGAATGCTCGATATCCGCCAAATTAGTAAAGGAGGGCTCACGGGTACATACGTAGATCCAAAATCAGTTTTTAAGCTCGCATTGGATTTACAAACGGCTACACAAATCATCGTGGCCCACAACCACCCTTCAGGCAATTTACAGCCCAGTCAGGCTGATATTCAAATCACGCGCAAATTGGTGGAGGCAGGTAAACTGCTCGACATCAGACTGATTGACCATTTGATTATTGCCGGAAATACATTTTATAGTTTTGCTGATGAAGGCAAACTGCAGGATTTTTAATCATTGAATGCCATAGGCTTACTTCAGATCAATTCGCTTTAAGTCAGGCAAATTCAAACTCGAACAGTTCCATCCCTTTACCCGAAACTGCAGAAAATGAATAATTTCATCATAAAAGAGCGGAATACATGGCGCTTCCTCAATGATGATTCTGTCCATGGCCTGATAAAGTTTAATCCGCTCCTGTTCATCAGAAACGGTTAAAACCTGACGATACAAATCATCAAATTGTGCATTCTTAAATCTTGTATAATTGGGTGGTGCAGTATTCTCCCCATAAAACATCGACAAAAAAGCCTCTGCATCCGGGTAATCAGCAATCCAGGTTGCCCAAAAAAATGGTGCCTGCGAACTGCTCATTTGCTCCCTGAGCAGTGAGGGCTGCATAATTTCTACCCGAATTTTTAAACCCAGCTGTAGCAATTGGGATGCAATAAAATTGCATCGATCGCTGTAATTATCATTCGACAACAACGTTATTTCCGGCAAAGGCCCATTCTCTTTTTTCCAGTCAGCAATCAATTGTTGTGCTTTTTCGGGCTGATACGTATACCCTTTCACCAAATTGCTGTCGAAACCCGGTAAGCCAATGGGAATCATCCCCGAATGAGCCGGCTGACTAATATTGTTGCGTAAATAAGTAATCAATTTTTTTCGGTCAAAACCATAGTTGATGGCCTGTCTGAGTTTTTTATTCTGCAAAGCTGTCGAACGGCTATTTCCCTCTCCCAATAAAATGCCCAAATATTCTACGTTCAAATAAGGGTGTTTTTGAAGACGAATTTTTGATTGATAATCGTTTTTCAGTTCTCCTTGTTTACTCAAAACCTGATCCTTAAAAGCGGCATCAATGCCATTCATAAAATCCAACTTCCCTTGCATAAACATCAAAAACTCCGATGCTTTGCTATCTACCTGGGTGACTTTAATTCCATCAATATATGGCAAACGAATATCTAAACTGTCCTTTTCCCAGTAATTTGGGTTTCGTCGGTAAGTAAGTGCCACACCTTCTTCCCAATCCTGCAACTGAAATGGTCCGGTGCCACAAGGATGTGCCCTAAAATCACTCCCCCATTTTTCGACCACTTCATGAGGCACTACAGAACAATATTGCATGCTTAAAATTCCCATCATGGGATTAAAAGGATAAAGCAATCTGATTTCAAAAATCGTATCATTAACAGCTACGAAAGGCTTGATGGGATCAACCCGATCATTAAAAATCCACGCACCGGAAGAAGCTGTTGTAGGATCCATCAGTCGATTAAAACTATACACCACATCTGATGCAATCATTCGGCGGCCATGCCCACCTTCAAACGCCGGATTATCCTGAAAAAATACGTCATCTCTCAAAACAAAGGTATACACCCTGCGATCCGAACTGATATGCCAGCGCTTCGCCAGTGATGGAACCATCTCCAGTCGACTATTGTATTCAATCAGTCGATTATAAATCATATTGGTATGCCACATGATGTTCAGGTTCTTGGCAAATGCCGGATCCAGGGTTTCAACTCCCTGAACCTGATTTAACCTGAATATTTTCCGGGTTTGAATCCGTTCATTACAGGACCATAAGCCAATGAGGCTAAACATCCATAAGCATCGTCCGATAAACAACCGCATACCGTAAAAGTATGTTTTTTATTGTTGCCGATGTCCGGATTTTAAAAATGGACTACCTTTCCTTACATGACAATAACATTGAGGCTAAAAATGTTTTGCCCCGGATTGCGACTGATGAACAAGATACCTGAGGTTTTATTCCTACATCTTTCCAAAAATGACTTCCAACTTTTTATATCGAAAATCAAAAATGTTTTTCAGTTGTTTTTTCACAAATAATGCATGGGCCAATTCACCGATTGGACCTAAAGGCAGTTGATAATGCAGAATATCCGTCATTATAGTACCTCCCGATATTTCTTTTAAATGATGCTCGTGATGCCAAATACGGTAGGGTCCCTGCCGTTGTTCATCTACAAAATAGACGCCCTCTTCCACATGGGTTATTTCAGTACACCAGTTTAATGGAATATTGAATAATGGACTTACTTTATAGGTAATCATCATTCCCGGATACATCAAAGCTTGTTTTAATTCGCTGGTTACCTTAAACTTCATATACTCCGGGGTAATCAATCTTAAATTCAGCGGCGATGCCACGAAGGTCCACAAGGTATCTTTGTCAACCGGCAATTTTTGTTCAAATCTCAGCGCATGTACCATCATTATATTGTTTTAATATTTCCCATCCCACCATCTGCATGAATCACCTGTGCACTCATCCACGACGCCTCATCACTTAATAAGAACTCTGCTATTCCGGCCATTTCCGAAGGAGTTCCGATTCTTTTTAAGGGATGACGCTCTGCCATGGCCTGACGTTTAGCATCGACATTCAACAAACCCGCAGCAAGGGTTGTATCTGTAAGTGATGGAGCAATGGCATTTACCCGAATATTCGGTGCCCACTCAGCCGCTAAACTGCGGGTAAACCCTTCAACAGCCCCTTTGCTTGAAGCAACAAGTGCATGAAAAGGCATACCTGTTTGTACTGCTACTGTTGAAAAAAGAACTACAGATGCTGAGCCCGATTTTTTTAAAGCCGGTAAAGCCTTTTGTAAAATCCTAAGAGCTCCAATTACATTGAGGCGATAATCCATAATAAAGTCCTGTTCACGAAAAGCAGTTACCGGCTTCAGTTGTATGGAACCCGGACAATAAACAAGTCCATGCAATACATCCGGAATGAACGAGAAATCGGCATCTTCATTCAATGCATCCCATTCAACATATTGAACCTGATCATTCGACGCCATAGGATGCCGGTGGTAGGTTGCAATTACCTGATGTTTGATAACGAGCCGTTTCACCAATTCTGCTCCAATTCCGCTCGACCCGCCGACAATTAAATAATTTTTTCTCACCTTACAAAAATAAAGGTCCGCATAGATTCGGGATATTGATACTATCTATGGCATAGACCCATAAAAAAAGACCAACCGAAGCTGGTCTTTTCGTTGTAAAATATTTCATTTAAGTAGTTTGCACGACAGACTGACGATGCTGAAAATAAGCAAAAGCCGAAAAAGCAATGGCTGAAAAAATGATATCACCCAGCAAGCTATTTACAAAAAACTGAGTGGCCATTTCGGAACGGTAAAATGGTATTGCCATCGCATAGCATTCCGTCAGACCTGCAATTTCATAACCATAATATCCACCGAGGTAGGTTCCAAAGTTAGAAATAACAAAAAACAGCAATGAGCCTGAGACAGTGTAAAACGCCGTATTCAAAACAGAACGATTTTTTAATCCTGTTCCTAAAAAGGTAACAAGCGCTAATGCAAAATAATTGACCAATTGTGATACGCCATAAAAACCATCCATATGAGTGAAGAGGCTTAACCCTAAATCAGATAAAAATATTGCTGACAAGGGAATCAGATAGGCCCACTTTTTTTCTTGCAAAACTGATCCACTAAATAAGCCTAAAGCTGCAACAGGAATCAGGTTATAAATATGCCATTCAGCATTCAATACTCGCCATACCGCGATACCTATAATCAAGGCCAATACCAATAATAAGGTGTTTTTATTATTTTTCATACTTTTTTCTCGTTTGTCCGAATGATTTAAATTCCCCATCCGGTCGCGTTTATGGTTTAAGTTGAGCTGAGCGAACGCAAATTTGAAGATTTACTTCGAATATTACAACACTATTTTTTCGACATTTCCGATTTCAGACGGTCAATAACTTTTACTTCAATAGCATCCTTTTCGTTCAACAAGGATAAATGCCAGGATACCCAATCCGTTAAATGAATAAATATCAGCGCATCTTTCCAAAAACTTTCCCCAAGCAATTGCATTTCGATTATTTCAGCCTGACTGGTTTTTATCACCTTTTTCAAGAAAGTCATGCGCCTGAGGTTTGCAGGATAGTCGTTCGGGGCCGAAATACATACCACCGTCCGTTGCTTCTGAATATCTCGCCAGCCCACTATTTCGTTGTGGGTCATTTCCGGAATGACATTATGGGCGGCAAGCATTTTACTGTTTTCATTCAATTGTTGCTTAAACCGCACGGTTAATCCTTCATGACCAACAGTTGTATACAAAAGCACTTCGCGCTTACATAGTTTTTGCGCGAGCTTCAAACCTTGTTTGTTTAACTGTGTGCTTTGTTTTTCGATTGTCAAAATCGCGTCCTGAAATTCCTTTTCAAAGGATTTTTGAATCAGTCCGGCTTTTGCCAATACATATAAGATTTGGGTCACCGAGTACCCCAAACAAGCCCTGGGCGGCATCCCGGAAGGAATTAAAATACAAGGATATCCATGCTGTTCGGCAAATTTATGCAATGCCCCCCCCGAAGTAATACAAACGATCATGGCCTTGGCCTTTCTGGCTTGCTTCACAGCCACAAAAGTTTCTTCCGTATTGCCGGAATAGGAGCAGGCAATAAAAAGTGTTTGTGCATTCACACTGCGCGGAATTTCGTAGGATTTATTTACGAAAAAGGGAATCTTCATCAAGCCCGAAACATAGTCTTGTACCAAACTTCCACCTATTCCGCTTCCACCCAGTCCGCTTAAACAAACTTGCAATAAATGATGCCCCTTGAAGGATATTTTAGCGGATTGGCCAATTTTTAGGGCAGTTCTTAATTGTTCCGGAAATGATTCAATATAATCTTTCATAGTGAGTGTTAAAATTTTGTTTCGCGAAACTGTTCGCGGAATTGCGTTTCACAGAATTCTAATTCTTACAAAAGGGGTAAATTTAGGCCTTTTATGAGTAGAAATAAAAATTTAGGAAAGAAAGGTGAGGACATGGCTGCAGATTTCTTAATCAAAAACGGTTACCACATTCTCGAACGCAACTGGCGAAGCGGCCATCTGGAAATTGATATTATTGCCAGTCACGAACAAACCCTAATATTTATTGAGGTGAAGACCCGGAATACCAATAAAAATGGCATGCCCGAAGAATCCATTTCTGAATCAAAAATACAAAGTGTGACCTCAGCAGCCCTGAAGTATCTTGAAGGAAAAAAGATTCTCAGAATCCGGTTTGATGTCATTTCTATTCGCCTACATACACAACCTGAACCCGAAATTTTCCATATCCGGGATGCATTTCACTAATTCCGACCTATGTAATTATGAGGGCTGATTTTTTTCAATTCCTTTTTTAATCTGGCCGAAACCTCCAGCGAATCAATAAATTTATGTATTTCCTCCTTGGTAATGACAGCCGCACCGCGTGTTAAATTTTTCAAGGCCTCATATGGATTCGGATATTGCTCCCTGCGTAAGATTGTTTGAATAGCTTCTGCAACCACCGCCCAGTTGGCTTCCAAATCAGCTTGTATTTTTTCACGATTCACCAATAGCTTGGATACGCCTTTCATCATCGATTTCATCGCCAACACGGTATGCGCAAGCGGTACGCCAATATTTCTGAGTACCGTTGAATCGGTCAAATCTCTTTGCAACCTTGAAACCGGCAATTTAGCACTCAGGTGCTCAAATAAAGCATTGGCCAAACCAAAATTACCTTCGGCGTTTTCAAAATCAATCGGATTCACCTTATGCGGCATAGCTGAACTACCCACCTCATTTTTGGCAACCTGTTGCTTAAAATAATCCATGGAGATATACGTCCACATATCACGGCAAAAATCAATGCAAATCGTATTGATACGTTTCAAAGTATCGAACTGAGCAGCAAGGGAGTCGTAATGCTCAATCTGGGTGGTGAACTGCATGCGTTTTAATCCCAGTGTTTTGTCTACAAATTGATTGGCAAATGCCACCCATTCTGTTTTTGGAAATGCCACCACATGGGCATTCATATTGCCGGTTGCACCCCCGAATTTGGATGCAAAAGGGATGCGTTTTAATTCTTTCAACTGGTTTTCTATTCTTTCCACAAAAACCATCATTTCCTTTCCCAGTCGAGTTGGAGAGGCGGCTTGACCATGGGTTCTGGCCAACATAGCCAGGTCGGCCCACTGATTGGCCATCATACGTAAAACCTGAACAAACTCTTCGACAAGTGGCCAGTATATGCTGGTAAGGCCTCCTTTCCACATGAGTGGCGTAGCCGTGTTGTTGATATCCTGAGATGTGAGCCCGAAATGAATCCATTCACGAATCTTCCCAAGCTTCAATGCTTCCAAACGCTCTTTTATGAAGTATTCAACAGCCTTTACATCATGGTTGGTAACTTTTTCAATGTCCTTAACGGCCTGCGCATCCGCTTGTTGAAAGTCTGTCACCATTTTTCGCATGGCCTTTTTCTGTTTGTCATTCAACTCAAAAAAACCGGCTTCACTCAAGGCGATGACATATTCAATTTCCACATGCACCCGATATCGAATCAGCGCAGCTTCTGAAAAAAAGTCAGCCAATTCTTGCAGTTGTTTTCTGTAACGTCCGTCTACAGGGGATATAGCCATCAAAGCATCACTCATAGGAAAGTTTTGAGGGGCAAAGTTAAGCATTGCCCTCTGTAGCATGTATATTTGTAGCCGTTTTATGGAAAAAAAGATCAGGATTGGTGCGGTCAGTTATTTGAATTCCAAACCACTTATTTATGGTTTACAAAACGGTCCTATTGCCGAAAAAATTGAATTGATTCTGGATTATCCATCCAACCTCACGGCTCTGTTGCAAAAAGACAAACTCGATATTGCCTTACTCCCCGTTGCTTCTATTCACAATATTCAGGATGCTGAAATTATCTCCGATTATTGTATCGCCTCCAAAGGTAAGGTTGCCTCCGTTTGTTTGTTTAGCCATGTTCCAATCGAAGAAATCCAAAGTGTTTATCTCGATTTTCAATCTCGTACCAGTGTTGCCCTCCTACGCCTGTTGTTTCGGGACTACTGGAATATCCGACCTTCATTGCTGGAAGGGGATGAAAATTATATCAGCCATATTCATGACAAAACAGCCGGCCTCATTATTGGAGATCGCGCTTTGGAACAACTCAATAATTTCCCCTTTGTGTACGACCTCGCCGAAGCCTGGTATGATCATACCAAAATGCCTTTTGTGTTCGCAACTTGGGTGAGTAATAAAAAATTACCGGCCTCCTTTCTGAAAACCTTCAATGCAGCCAATGCCGAAGGCTTTAAACATATTGATCAAATTGTTCAGGAGGCAGCGTTCCAGCCTTATGATTTGCACACCTATTACCAAAGTAATATCAGTTACCATCTCGACGAAGAGAATAAAAACGGACTAACCTTGTTTCAAAAGTCTGTCGAAAAAAACTAGACTTTCTTTCAGGCAGGATCATGTTTACTGCACACGGGCATCTCCACACCCGCTCTCGGCTTATATGGTGCCTGATTGTATTCTGACATGATGAATGAGATACTTCCGGCACCGATACCGCCTCCATCGGGCCTGAAAGGATGCCTTGCGTTCGCTGAGGAAATAGTATGGCACTACGACAATACTTTATCGGGTAAAAGTTTATTGAGTAATTTTTCAAACACCGGTATCGTCCAAACAAAAACCAATACACCAGTAATATTAAAAAGCATGTGCGCATTGGCAATACTGCGTTCTAAAGGGGCGCCCGCACTTAATTTTTCTACCAGATGTAAAAAAGGATAAAAGAAAATCAAGCCCAAAATGATGGACAATAAGTTAAATCCTAAATGAAACAACCCTGTTTTAATCGCAGCCCGACTCCCCCGTATCGTGGCAATCAAGGTATCGCTGCAGGTTCCCAATTCAGCCCCTAACATCACGGCAATACCGCCTGCTAAACTCAACAAACCTTATTTCGAAAGAATGATTGCCATACCAACGGTCGCCGACGATGATTGAATAATCAGGGTCACCAAAGCACCAATAATCGCTCCGGACATCGGCTCTTCAGTTCGTTTCATCCATTCCAGAAAAAAAGCTTCTTCACGCAATGGTTCCAGGGCATTCTCCATTGTGTATAAACCAAAAAATAATACCCCAAAATAAAGAATCACTTTCCCCGTCGCATTCACTTTTTCTGATTTAGAAATCAATAACATCACAAATCCTATCAGCAGTAAGATGGGGGAATACTTGCCAATATCCATCGCAATAATTTGGCTACTCACGGTTGTACCAATATTTGCACCCAATACGATTCCCATCGCCTGACGGAAAGTGAGTAATCGCGAGTTTACAAATACGATGGTTATGATGATGACCGCCGATGAACTATCCAACAAAGTGGTTACCACTATCCCGACCAGTAAACTACTGATGGTATTGGAGGTAAATTTCATGATCCAGTGTTTGGCATTTTCCCCCAAAACCAATTGTATCGTTTCGGAAAGATGATTCACGGCAAACAAAAACAAAATCAAACCCGCAATGATCGACAAAATAATCTCACTCATATCTGGAACGCTTTCTAAAGCCCAATGATAATAAGTGCTTGTTACCGGATCATGAGTGGATGATTACTAAAAAGTGAATCTTTCAATAATAAAAAATGACTTTCCGCTCTATAGCTCAATCTTGGAACCGATAGCCGGTAATCGTAATGACAATCCGGCCGCTTCAAATTTTTGTTTGGTCTGTTCATGATCGATACGAATAAAACCAAATGTATCGAAGTGCACACCAATGATATTTTTGCATTGCACAAAACCTGCGGCCCGGATAACATCATCGCCCCCCATCGTAAAATGATCTCCGACAGGTAAAATAGCGGCTTTCAGTTTGGCCCAAAGTGGTATGAGTTGCATATCCAAAGTGAGGGCAGTATCACCGCTGTAAAAAACCGATTCTTCACCCATGGTAACAATAAATCCCATTGGATTACCCCCATAACTTCCGTCAGGCAGTCCGCTACTATGCTGTGCTACCGTGCATCTCACATGAAAATCACCCAAATCACTTTGTCCACCGGTATTCATGGGATATGTATTATGCACTCCTTTGCTATTTAACCATTCATGAATTTCCCAACTACAGATCACTTTGGCACCTGTGCGCAAAGCAATCGACTCAGCATCGGCAATATGATCGGCATGGGCATGAGAAATCAGGATATAATCGGTTTCAATTTGATCAGGATGAATTTGATGAGCGAGTTCATTCCCTGAAATAAAAGGATCGAACAGAATACGTGTTTTTCCATCGGATAATAAAAAACAGGAATGGCCGTAGTAGGTAAAAGTCATTGTTATAATCGGTTTAAAAAGTAAATGTAAATGCTTGCAATGAGCGTAGCAATTATCTTTTTTATTTTTTCCGGGATGCGTCCAAAGTCAATGCTTCCTGAATGATCTCATCCATCTCCTCCCATGGCAGCTCCCCATCGAGTGGCAGGTACAAACCGCCAACCTGTTTTCGTCCTCTTAAATCAATCATGCCTTTTTTATTGGGCAATAAATGAGCATGCGTAAAAGCCAGTTCAAGCCGCCCTTCCCGTTCAGCATTCAAATAGGTAAATCGTTTGCGGGCATAATAAAATGGGATTCCATAGGTCATACGACATTGCACCCCGGCATAGGTGTGTATAAAGGCATGAACCTGACGGGCAGTTTCCTGTAATGCTGGGGGATTCAGTTGCCAAAAAAATTGTTCCGGAAATTGAATGAGGTTAGACATCAAACCTAAGATAAAAAATTAAATAAAATTAACATGCTTTTCGGAAGAAAAAATTCTACGAAAAACTTACAAAAATTCGAATTGAACCCGGACAGGCAAAGCGCATTCCAACCCCTCATCAACCACTTTCAACGATGTTAAGCATTCCGACCAAGTCTAAACAATCAAAGTTCTTTCACCATGATGTAATCATTTAACCAATATACATCCAAAGGGATATCCACTTCTTCTAAAATCCGATAACCCATTTTCAAATAAAAATGTTGCGCAGGATTATGTCTGTTTACATTCAGGATCATTTTTCGATACCCTTTTTTGAGCGCTTCCTGCTCACAGTGCATGATCAGTTTCTGTCCAAAGCCCTTCCCCTTGGCCTTCGTATAAAAATATATTTTACTCAGTTTCATGGCATCCGCCTCCGGATAGCAATGCGCATATCCCTGCAATTTCCCGTCTTCTTCCAAAATATAAAAATCATGCCCCTCATCATTCAATTGCGATGATAATGTTTCAGGATTATAAAATCGATTCAGCATAAAATCGATTTGAGCCGCACTGATGATGGACGTATAGGTTGCCTGCCAGGCCTCCAGGGCCGCCCTTCGAATTTCTTCCAGATCTTGTATACGCCCCTTTCTGACTTGAATCATTTGTGCAAAGATGTGGAGATATTTGCGTTATTTTACAGCTTTCAAAAATTATCAAATATCCTTTAATACTCAATCGCTATGCAAGTTTGGAATGACTATCAACAACAACATCAACAACGTTTTCTCGACGAACTTATGGACCTGCTTCGGATTCCATCGGTGAGTGCCAATTCAGCCCATCAAGCCGATACCGCTCGTTGTGCCGAATCCGTTCAACAAGCCCTCCTTTCTGCCGGTTGTGATCTGGCTGAAGTTTGTCCAACCGCAGGGCACCCCATTGTATATGCCGAAAAAATAATCGACCCCGCCTTGCCAACCGTACTAACTTACGGGCATTACGACGTACAACCACCCGACCCGCTCGATTTATGGACTACTGGCCCTTTTGATCCACAAATCCGCGATGGTAAAATTTATGCCAGAGGAGCCTGTGATGATAAAGGTCAAATGTTTATGCACATAAAAGCCCTCGAACTGATGCATAAAACAAATACCTTGCCTTGTAATCTCAAATTTATCATTGAAGGTGAAGAAGAAGTGGGAAGTACAAATCTGGGTAGTTTTTTGGAAGCCAATAAGGATCGCCTCAAAGCAGATATTGTTCTGGTGAGTGACACTTCAATGATTAGTATGGAACATCCAAGCATCGAAACCGGCCTTCGTGGCTTAGCGTATATGGAAGTAGAAGTTACCGGACCAAACCGCGATTTACACTCAGGCGTTTATGGTGGTGCAGTAGCCAATCCAATTACTATTCTTTGCCAAATGATTGCCTCTTTGCATGATGAGAACAACCATATCACAGTGAAAGGCTTTTACGATAAGGTGCTTGAACTCAACGCATCAGAACGTGAAGCCCTGAACAAAGCTCCCTTTGATTTGGATGAGTATAAAAATGAATTAGGGGTGAAAGCAGATTGGGGCGAAAAAGGGTACACTGCCCTGGAAAGAACAGGCGTTCGTCCAACATTGGAATTAAATGGCATCTGGGGTGGTTATATCGGCGAAGGCGCGAAAACCGTTTTGCCATCCAAAGCCTACGCCAAGATTTCGATGCGTTTGGTTCCTCACCAAAGCAGTCATGAAATCGCCCAATTATTCACAGCACATTTCCAATCCCTTGCTCCTGATAGTGTACAGGTGAAGGTAACAGAACACCATGGTGGCGAGCCTGTGGTAACGCCTACCGATTCCATCGCGTATCAGGCTGCCGAAAAAGCTATTGAACAGACTTTTGGCAAAAAACCTATCCCGACCCGGGGTGGTGGCAGTATTCCTATTATTGCCTTATTTGAAAAAGTATTGGGACTTAAAACTGTATTGATGGGTTTTGGTTTAGACAATGATAATATCCATTCACCCAACGAAAAATATGATGTCGCCAACTTCTTCAAAGGCATTGAAACCATTCCGCACTTTCATCAAAATTTTGCTGCATTGAGTAAAGCATAATACCTTTAAAAAAAATAAACATGGAATTAGAACAAAACAATTATCGTGAAACCAGCATTGATAGCAATATCCTGACCGAAATACCGGCGAGTAAACATTTTATCGCCAACGTATTTATTTGGATGTTTGCGGCCCTGGCCATTTCTGCCCTTTCGGCCTTCGTATTTATTTCATCCCCGGATTTACAGAATGTGTTAATCGAAACTACGGGATTAAGCCTGATTGGAAAAATCGTGATGTTTGCCCCATTAGGATTTGCTTTGCTGATGTCTTTCGGTTACCATAAACTTTCTTTACCGCTATTATCTGTGTTGTTTGTGACCTACGCCCTCATCAACGGCATCAGTTTCAGTTTTATTTTAATGATTTATACGCCCGGTTCAGTGCTGAGTTGCTTTATTGCTGCTGCTTTGATGTTCGGCATCATGGCCGTACTGGGTTATACTACGGATAAAGACCTCACCTCTTTCGGCCGATTGATGATGATGGGATTGATTGGTATGATTGTAGTCAGCCTGGTCAACTTCTTCATGGGTAGTGAAACCATCAGCTATATCATTGGGGTTGTGGGTGTATTAGTATTCACCGGATTAACCGCCTACGATGTTCAGAAATTAAAAAATATTGCCCGTGGTATTGATGCCAATGGGGATGCTTTGGAAATTGCTGATACCCGCAAGTTAGCCATCATGGGTGCATTTAGTTTATACCTTGATTTTATCAACCTCTTCCTAAGTTTACTGCGCGTGTTTGGTCGTAAAAATTAATCCAACTTATTCAATCAAAAAGCCGGTCATTGAATGGCCGGCTTTTTGATAGGTAGGATTTGAGTTAAGAATTATCGTTTGAGCATTTTTTTACTATCCATCACCTTTCCATCCACAACCAGCGTATAGGTATAAATACCTGTGCTTAAATCTTCGGCATAAACCAACAATTCACCCTTTCCTCTTTAGGTCAGTTCCACCACTTTGATGCTGGCGCGATGGTTATTCTAATAATGGATTGGTG
>DAIRSC010000036.1:0-13589 GCA_036804585.1 Chitinophagaceae bacterium | reverse complement strand
TAAAATAATCAAAATCGGATTATACGATAAAAGAACGATGATATCATAATTTCAAAATTATATTTGTAAATACTAAGTTAAGGAATTATTAAAATCAATAAAAATATTTCTGCCTGGATGGACATGATAAGTCTGGAAGTTCGCTAGCAGTAACTGTTCTGATTCGCAGATTTTTGCCCTCCTTCAATCCGGTATTTTACCCTAATTTAGCCACTCATGTCACTGAGTTTACATCAACTTCATTTTTCGTATATCCGCTCCCAACAATCGAATATCTGGCAACGTGATATTCGCTTTCAGGAAGGTACCTATTATCATATTCGGGCTATTTCAGGCAGTGGAAAGAGTAGTTTAGTTCAGGCGATTTATGGACTCAACAAAAACTATTCGGGTGAAATCAGCTATGCCGGTAAACAACTACGGTCCATGACGCCTGATCAGATTTCAAACATCAGGGCCCAGGAAGTGAGTATTGTATTTCAGGATTTAAGATTGTTGACTGAATTTACGGCATCGGAAAATCTTGAGCTCAAAAGAAAACTACGCGACTTCACATCCGCAGCCGACCTTGAGCGCATGGCCGGGGAATTAGGCATTGATCATTTATTAAACCGAAAAATCAATACCCTCTCCTATGGTGAACGTCAAAGAGTAGCTATCCTCAGGGCCTTGCTTCAACCTTTTGAGCTCTTGTTACTCGACGAACCTTTTAGCCATTTGGATAATATGAATATTCAAAAAGCTGCTGCCCTCATTTTAAAGGAAGTTCAAAAAAGAGGTGCGGCATTGCTCATCACCGATTTGGAAAAAGACCAACATTTCCCTTATCATTTTCAACTGGAATTGTAAAAAAAGACATGGACATCATTCAAAAAATACTGGCACAACGTAATAGCAGATTTCAATATCTGCCTGCATTGGCCATTCTGCTCGGTTTTCTGCTCCTGATGATGGCTATCCAATTTTATTTAAATGTTCAATTTATTTTAAATGGCAAAGCTCAAAAGGCCGGTCAGGAGTTTTTGGTGGTGAATAAACAGATTAATTCTGCCATGATGACGAGACCGGAGCTGAGTAGTTTTAACGAACAAGAATTAAAGACCCTCCAACAACTTCCTTATCTGAAAAAAGTAGTGCCGGTGATTTCAAATCAATTTCCAATACTGGCTCATTCTATGGGAGACCTAGGATTCTCCACCCAATTATTTTTTGAAAGTATTCCGGCCGATTTGCTGGATACCGATTCCAGTCAATGGAGCTGGAAAAGCGGACAATCTTCTCTCCCGGTTATCCTATCTGCCGACTTCCTGAATTTATACAATTTTGGATTCGCCTTGAGCCAGGGCTTGCCACAACTCAGCGAAGAAAGCGTGAAAGCGCTGAACTTTCAGGTGACTGTAGGGAATGCCTCAGAACAGGAAACCTATCGCGCCGAAGTGATTGGATTTACACAACGTTACAGCAGCATTTTGATTCCGGAAAGTTTTATGCAATACGCCAACGAAAAATATGGGCAGGAATCAGAACGGCATGTATCCCGGTTGGTACTTCAAACAGATGAAGCCGACAATCCCGATTTACAACATTTTCTCAATGAGCATGCTTATGGTACACAACAGGAGAAATTGAAGGGAAGCACCTTTGCCCGCATTGTTCGTTTATTCAGTGTGGCCATATCCATTTTAGGACTTTTTATTTTATTACTGGCTTATCTGATTCAGTCCATTTATCTGGAAAATAAAATTTTACAGCATGCAGAAAGTTTGAAACTCATGATTGAACTAGGTTATACCCCCAAACAATTGCTGCAATTCTATTTAAAAAAACCCATCCGGCAAATCATCGGAGTAGTGGTATTTTTATGCCTCGTTTTAATCGGATTGCTATGGGCTTTACATCTATATTTAAAACAAATGGCCCTCGAAATTCCGGCCATGATACATGTTTATCTTTTTGTGGTGATCATCCTTTGTACAAGCTTACTTATTTTGTCGTTACAACAAAAAATCAAGAAAACGATTAGCCGATTTATCTAATCATGTCGAGCACAATGGATGATATGACCCTCGAAGAAATCCGCAAATTATTGCCGGACAGTTCGGCCGTAAATGTGGTGCATGGCCTGGTAGAAAAAGGCTTGATCAGGGTATATGAAAATCTTCATGACCGCTATGTGAGTAAGAAAGAAAAATACATTGTACTCAACCCTCAATTCAACACAGAAATTGAATTAAAAGCACTCTTTGAAAAGTTAGAAAAAGCGCCAAAACAATTAAATGTCTTACTCGCTTATTTGCATATTTTTCAACAAGAGCATCAGGTTAAACAAACCACCCTTTTGGCGCAATCCGACTCAGGTGCTGCGGCATTAAAAGCGTTGATCGATAAACAAATTTTTCAGGTGCAATTATTGGATGCCAACCGTATACCCTTGGGGAATGCAGAGGCAGTTAAATGGCAGGAACTAAGCGCCCACCAGACGGAAGCCTACCAGCACATACAAAACCATTTTTCGCAACAGCAAACTGTGCTCTTACATGGTTTAACAGGAAGTGGGAAAACCCATGTTTATTTTCACCTGATTCGGGATATATTGGCAAAAGGCAAACAGGTTTTATATCTGTTGCCTGAGATTGCATTAACCACACAAATTATTCATAAACTCCGACAAGCATTTGGCGAGCAAGTAGGTATTTATCATTCACGATTCAGCAATATGGAAAGGGTTGAATTGTGGCAACATATCCGACAAGGCAAATATAATATTGTGATTGGCGCCCGCTCAGCATTGTTACTCCCTATGCATGAATTAGGACTGATTATTCTGGACGAAGAGCATGATGTTTCATTTAAACAACAAGACCCTGCACCCCGGTATCATGCCAGAGATGCAGCAGTGGTATTGGCCAGAATCAAACAGGCCTCTGTTATTTTAGGATCTGCTACCCCATCACTCGAATCCTGGCAAAATGTTCAAACGGGAAAGTATAAACTGGTACAACTAACAGAAAGATTCGGAGAAGGGCAATTGCCAAAAATTCAACTGATTGATAAAAAAGCAGAAAAGACCCTGAATAAATATCAGGGGATTTTTTCACCAACTTTAACAAGGGCCATACAAGAAACGATTCAGATGGGCAAACAAGTCATCCTGTTTCAAAACCGCCGCGGTTATGCTCCTTTGCTGATGTGTCAAACCTGTGGGTGGATTCCACAGTGTAAATATTGTGATGTTTCAATGACCTATCACAAACAAAGTGATATGATGCAATGTCATTATTGTGGATCCCGACAATCGCCTGTGAAAATTTGCCCGGATTGTGGCGGGAATCGGATTCAAGCCAAAAGTTTTGGTACAGAAAAAGTAGAAGAAGAAATTCGTCAGACTTTCCCACATGCCCGTGTAGAACGATTTGATTGGGATGTACTCAAACACAAAAATAAATATCAGGAGATTATCCGGCAGTTTGAAAAACGGCAAATTGATATTCTGGTTGGTACACAAATGCTCGTAAAAGGACTAGATTTTGAACACGTTAATTTGGTTGGCGTGCTCAATGCAGATAACCTTTTGAGTTATCCTGATTTCAGGGTGAATGAACGCACCTTTCAGATGTTGGCTCAAGTTGGAGGGAGAGCGGGAAGAACCAATGATCAGGGCAGGGTTTTGATCCAAGTTTATCGCACCGACCACCCGGTGATTCAGTCTGTACTCCGAAACGACTATGCAGGATTTGTGCAAAAAGAGCTGGAAGAAAGGAAGGCATTTCTGTACCCCCCATTTACACGATTGCTCAAAATTACCCTCAAACATCATAACGAACTATTGGTACAAAATGCTGCACAGACACTCTGCGAAAATTTACGTAAGCAGAGCAATCTTTTGGTGTATGGTCCCGGAGAACCCGGTATCGCCCGTGTGCGCAACAAATATCTGCGCGAGATCATGGTTAAAATGCAGAAGGACTCTCAGGAGAGCAATCAACTCAAATCATTTATCCGGCAGGAAATAAGTTTATTGGGTACCCAACGAACATTTGCCAACGTTCTGGTCATTTGCGACATGGACCCTTATTAGTGCGTTCTTCAATAGGCAAATCAGTCTACCTCAATTATCTTTGAACCCGATGGTTACAAAAAACAAAAAAAGTATCTGGCGAAAAATCAGTAAATTTTTGTTCATCCTATGGGCAATGAATTTGTCGTATATCATTCTCACCCGATGGATTGATCCTCCCATTACCATGGTAATGTTGGGAGCATGGGTGAAGGGATATGGTTTGCAACGCGACTATATCAAGTATGAAGAAATGGGACAAGCCTGCAAACTTGCTGTGATCTGTGCTGAAGACCAACGTTTTACCGAACATTACGGATTTGATGTGGATGCGATTCAGAAAGCCATTGAATACAATCAGGATAGCACCCATAAAATACAGCGTGGGGCCAGCACCATCTCACAACAAACTGCTAAAAATGTATTTCTGTGGAATGGACGCAATTGGGTACGTAAAGGATTGGAAGTATACCATACCGCCATGATTGAGTTGATTTGGGGCAAGAAAAGAATCCTTGAAAATTATTTGAATGTGGCAGAAATGGGTAAGGGTATTTTTGGTATAGAAGCAGCTGCAAAACATTATTTTAATAAATCCGCCAAAGAGCTGAGTAAACGAGAAGCGGCCTGGATTGCCGTGATATTACCCAATCCGGTCAAATTCAGCATCGATAAACCAAGCCCTCGTTTGATTCGTCGTCATAATTGGATTTTGCGTCAAATGAATAATCTCTCAACAAATCCTGAAATTCAGGCATTACTCGAAACGAATAGCCATACAAAAAAATCTAAATAAGTCGCCATGCAAAAAAATCAATTCCAATTTCTGCTCCTTTTTTTAAGCGCACTTTGGCCAATTTTTTCTTCGGCACAAATGAGTAAAAACGACAGCACCTTTGTAAAATCAATCTGCACCGAAGGAGCTTATGTCAGTTATTGGAATAAACCGGGCCCATGGTTTACCAATGGCGAAATCACCTCAGTACAGGACATGTACGATAAAATAAATGCAGAATTTATATTCTCCAACGAAGATTATGTCGACTGTTATGCGCAAATGCAAGTGAGTACCGAAATGCAATTTGATACGGCCATCAATGCAACCATCAACAATTATGAAGATAGTACCGGATTGGTTGTTTATGGCCTGAGAAATCCTTTGGTAAAGATACCTTTTACCCTACAGCAGAAACAAGGATATGCCCGTGCTTTACTGGACTCATCCAATAATGTATCCGGCAATCATGATATTGCCTTCATGTTGATTACAGGAACAGGGAACAATTTTATCAAAGAAATCATCGACAATGTTGGTTATCACAATACCAATTGTCAGGTGATGAATTATTTTAAAACCAGGGGCGATTTTTATGTGATGTCGGTACCCAATGAAGACTATAGAGGAATCACCTTCAACAAGAAAAAAATGAGTTACACCATGACCTCCTTGTATTCATCGCCATTTATGATTAATTATCTCAACGCATCCAATAAATCTTATGGGATTAATCGCCTCATTGAATATGTGGCCATGATAAAATATTTAAAATCAAAATATAAAAAAGTATGTGTGCTTGGTCTGTCTACCGGTGGTAAAGTGGCTCACTGGATTTCGTTGATGGCCGAGCCCGATGCGGCTTTGGTCTCATCCGGATATAGTGTATTGGTTGATAATGATTACAACTCTCAAATCGTGAATGCGGCATACTATGGTAATTTACTCACCATTTTTACCAAAGATTCACTCAAGAAAAGAGCGAAAGAAATTAAAACCCAATTTCTATTTACCCTCCCCAAATTCGATAGTCCGATTGCCCAACTGGATATTGATAGCCAGTACACTAAAACCTTTTATCAGGATGTGCCCAATGCTTCATTTTTTTATAACTATACCAATCATGCCTTTCCACCCTGTGCCACCATGGATAGCTTCTTCACCCGCTGCCTGAATAAACCCAAAGTGTTTTGTACTCCGGATACCGGCGCTTGTAATACCGATAGCCTTGTTGTGGATTTAAATTTTTATGGGAAGGCTCCTTTTGTGTTCAACATCTACAGGGACAGCGTCATCCAATTCACAGATACCGCCTTGAGCACTCAACATCAGGTGGTCTTATATTCAGCAGGAAATTACTGGATAGACAATATCATCGATTCAAATGGCACAAGCGGTTATCGCAGCGATCGTTTTAAATATGTGAAACATCCCATGAACAGCATACAATTCAGTACACCGCAGTTTATCTGTGACTCATCCAAACATCTCTTGAATCTGCAACTGGGAGGAAGCTCACCCTGGCAGTTAAACTACCAAAAAAATGGAGTTAGTCAACAGGAAACCATCACGAGTAATGCGCATGCACTCATGCTGAGCAATGGTGTTTACGAATCATTCAACATAAAAGATATCCATCAATGTGAAGCCAGCATTTCTAATCAATTCAACTTTCAAACGCAATTACCGAATGGACAAATTACGCAGGTACAATATGATTGTGCTAAAAATGAAACCCGAATCAGTTTACAAACAAGTGGACAACTGCCTATCAATTGGACTTATTACGATAGCTTACAACAAAACAATCAAACCCTGGTTTTTAATCAGGCTAATCAGGACATACTCCTCAACAATGGATATTACCGTTTTGGTTTGATGAGCGATGCCAATCAATGTCAGGTCAATTCGGATACGCTGATTCAAATCAATGAAGAGGTTTTACAATTAAATTTCCCCGGTATCCAATATACCTGTGGAGATTCTTTTGCAGTAGCCTCACTCAATCTCAAGGGTCGGGCCCCGTTTCAGGTGCAAATGGAACATGCAGGAAATACCCGCGTAATCAATGGATTAAACCAGAATGATACTGTGCATTTACCTCATGGAAAAAATCTGCTCAAAATGGTTCAGGATGCTAAACAATGTAGTATCTCCCCTGCTTATGAACTGAATAATCCTTATGAAGCGTTGAGCTTACAATTAAATCCTTCAGTACTGGAATGCGATGAAAAGATGTATGAAATATCGGCAGAAGTCAGTGGTACATTTCCCATTCAATATTTTATTGTTCAAGCTGGTGATACCTTAAAAGGGCAATGGAATGAATCTCAGGTTCGTCAAACAATGAATCCGGGCGCATTTCAAATCATCCGGATGCTGGATGCGGCGCAATGTGAGCTACTCCCCGCCATAGGTGACAGTTTGCCATTTGTTTGGCCCGTGCAACCGGGCATCAGTTTTAGGTCTCCATTTTTGTCTGCACAAAATAGCAGTCAGGGATGGTATTACTGGAAGCACAATGAGGTACTGATTGATTCAAGTCTTGTTGCGAACTACCGACCCATATTGAGTGGTTCATATCGCGTTGGGCATCTCAATCAACAAGCCTGCCTGCAATGGTCAGAGCCTATCTCCCTTGAGTTGGATGAAATCATTCTTTATCCAAATCCGGTTGAAGATCAGTTAAATATTGATTTGACATCCGGACAGCGTGGACCCGTCAATATGAAGATTTGTGATATGACCGGTAGAATTCATTCGGAGCATCTGCTGAATCCCGGTCACCATCAAATTTCTGTGAAAGCGCTTCAAACCGGTATGTATATCGTGAAATTTTATACAACCCGTAATGATATATTTATCAAACATCAACAAATATTCAAGCGCTGATAACAGACAATTCAAGTAATTTTGCTTCTGACTATGGATGCAACTATCAATACCTTGCTCGAGGCAACAGATCTGGATCAGGAATTAAAAAATATCGGCCTTCAGATCCTTGAAGGAAAACGAATCAGCCCGGCTCAGGGTATGGTCCTTTTTGAAAAAGGTTCCATTGCCTGGTTGGGTGCCTTGGCAAATCACATTCGAGAAAAAAAATTTGGCAACAAAACTTTTTTCAACCGAAACTTTCACATCGAACCAACCAATGTATGTGTATTTAGTTGTGCCTTTTGTTCATACAGCCGCCTCTACAAAAACCGTGAAGAAGGTTGGGAATTGAGTATTGAACAAATGATGGATATTGTTCGCAAATATGACGGCATCCCTGTAACCGAAGTGCATATTGTTGGTGGGGTGCACACAAAAATGGATTTGGATTTCTTTTGTGAACTTCTCCGACAAATTAAAGCATACCGTCCGGATCTTCATCTGAAAGGCTTTACGGCTGTGGAACTGGACTACATGTTCCGCAAAGCGAAATTAAGCACCCGTGAAGGCCTCCAAAAATTAAAAGAAGCCGGACTGCAATCATTGCCCGGTGGAGGTGCTGAAATTTTTGATCCGGTTATTCGGGAAAAAATCTGTGCCGACAAAGTAAATGGCCCCGGCTGGCTCGATATCCATCGCACGGCTCACCAATTGGGCATGCATTCCAATGCAACCATGCTTTATGGGCATATTGAAGACTACGCGCATCGCATCGATCACATGGATCAACTGCGAACCTTGCAGGACGAAACAGGAGGATTTAATTGTTTTATTCCACTAAAGTTTAGGAATATGGACAATGATATGCAGGACGTTTCGGAATCGAGCATTATCGAGGACATTAAAATGTATGCTGTAGCTCGCATCTTCATGGATAATTTTGCGCACCTAAAAGCCTATTGGCCGATGTTGGGAAGAAATAATGCCAGACTGATGCTTTCGTATGGCGTAGATGATTTAGACGGGACAATAGATGACAGCACCAAAATTTATTCAATGGCAGGAAGTGAAGAACAAAACCCGGCCATGAATACAGATGAAATTTGCGAATTGATTCGCGGTGCCGGCCGATTGCCGGTTGAGCGGGATACCGTTTATCATGAAATCAAAGTGTACGAGGAAGAAAGCGTATCGTGAGGATAGCACTCTAAACTTTGGGGTTAAAAGCCCATTTTATAAACGATAGGTCAACCATAAACGGTGGTAAACGCCGCTCATGTCAAAATAGAAAATAGTTTCAGTACTTGCTTTTTTCCTGCTGAGGATGGCGTGATGAATCATGAAGCCCATTTCAGCGGAAACAGTAAATCGTCTCATTGGAATTCTTGCCCCAATAGAAGGTAACACATCCAGGTTGTAAGATTGGGAGCAATACCCGGGAACACCGCGACAATCATTATCTGATTGAATTACATATTTTAAAAATTCCATATAAAAAATTAAAAGCTTGTCTTCTCGATACCTCTACTGGTATAATGCTTGCATGCGATGAATGGTTTTTTGCATATCCTCGACCAAAGAGGCCGGTTTGAGTACTTTTAAGAAATCCCGAAAACCGAATAGCATTGACATCAGCTCATAATTAATCACCAGCTCCAATTGAATCACAAAAGCCTTTTTGGTATCGCGGATGATTTGTTGTGAATGATGTATGGGTTGCGATTTTAAGTAAGAAGCTTGTTCCGGATTAAATTGGAGGAGTATTTTTTCCGGTTTTTGACCGGTCATGGAAATACCAATTGCAGACCTGAAATAATTTTCCTTGTCGACCATTTCTTCCTGAAAGGTTCGATGCATTTTTACCACATCCAACATCCGATCAAAGGCGAAGGTTAAAAACTTACTCGCTTTGTAGGGGTGGATGTCCTTCCCAATCAGATACATTCGCCCGTTATACTCTTTCACGAAATAGGGATGTACGGTATGCTTACGAGGATCAGGCCGATTAAAAGGTTGGTATTGAATTCGGAGCTCATTTTTTTGACGAATGGCATCCACGATATCCGTCATCCATTCGATACCTTGATAACGTTTTGGGCGATCGAGAATCAGTACCTGGCTATTGCTTGACTGATCGCGACTGAACTTTACGGCAGTTGCCAACTTATTGATACTGTCCTCGAAAACCTTAATAGCGGGGATATCTTTAAACTGCTCCAATAAGCCGATAGCCATTTCAAGGCCTTGCAAATCTTCTTCAGAAACGGGAATATGATTAATCGAATAATTGGAATCGGTGTAAACATAACCTTTTTTTTGAGGGTCGTATTCGATGGGCGCATTAAAGCCCAGCGATTCATCGTAGCGCATGGCATAGATATCCTTTTGAATGCTGGAAACCGATACGGGCATGCCCAATTTTTCGCTGACGTAATCCACAATTTCCTGCAAACTAGGTGCCGGTTTTTGGCGAATTGTCATGCGATTGTCAATTAATCGGTACCGCGTTAATGCATGCTTGTTCTTCATCGTCTAAAAGTTTATGGAAGGTTAAAAGTAATCCAAAGTTCAGAACCAAAGCCGGATGAATTCAATACGATCAAATTGAATGTCGAGGCATGAAAAAATATGAGAATATGAGAAATAGCATACGAAGCAGAAAACTCAGCGCAACTGCAAAAAGACCTAATTGCCCAAATTTGTTCAAATCAAAAAAAAATGTGTCAGAAATATTACTACGTAAACACATTACGCAGCTGTGCATCAATCTTTGTTCATTCAAAGACGAAAACATGAAAAATACATTTGTACAAAACGATTTTAAAATACAGGCCTTTCGGGTCAACCGCATGATGTTCGACGATAGTGACTTGGTGAGTATGCAAGTGCATTGCCGCATCAACGGCGTATTAAAGGACAGCACCTTCCTGTTCACATTTGCCCGATTTAATGATTTGATGCGTTTTAGCGGAGAAAGTGGCGAAAAGCTACAACTGGCAGTGAGTGATTGTTTATTGAGTGGCGAAACGGGCCCTTTTGTATTTGAACTGAATGCTGAACCGGTTGTATTCACGACCTGTTGTTTACATATTGCCTTTTTGATTCAAGAAGATGATAGTTGTTTCAGTGTTGAAGAATTGACTCCGATTTCTTTTTTACAACAAGCTAAAAATCTCCGGGAAAACATTCGTGATTTCTCCCATGTACAATTGTATAAGAGTCAGGGGCTCAATCAGGCAATGCTTGAAATGGCCACCTTGTACCGCTATTATGCCGGACTTTTGGAATTAAATCTGGATGAAAACCTAGCCCGTGAAAAAGCAGGCTTACAAAATGAAAAGCTTTTTAAGATTGCGTATTATGCGGCTAAGTCCGTTTAGAACATCATCACTAACCAGGGGCGTTTGCCGGCCTACCCGTTATCCTGCTTTCGGGCAATTGTTGATGATACACTGTAAATTGCAGATGACCGGTTTTATGGGTATAAGTGAGCATTGGACTCAAAACAATCACGAATAAAAAACCAAGCAATACCAAATCGTTGACTGCCAGCCGAAATATCCACTTCTTCATCCTGCTGGTTTTCTTTATTTTTTATCGGATGAGCTTCTACATTTGAAATTATTGAAAAAGATATGAAGCGACAATTTCAATCGGTTAGAAAGGGTTGGCTGATTTCAAATTTCATTCCTCTTTGAGTCGAATATATACCGATAATGATCCAGCCGCATAAGGTGCGATCTCGTATGGATTGTAAATAAATCCAATCCCCTTTTCGGTGAGGTAATAGTTATTGTTCACCCATTGGGGATGATTTTCAAACAAAATTTGATTGAGTGAATCCGTTTCAGAAAGTCCGTGTTTTTTTCGAAAGCCCTTTTCAATGAATTGAGGCAATTCAGCCAGGCGATCTGCAGGCAATCCCAAAACCTCACGCTTCGTGATATCCAGATTTATAATTTGATAATCGAAATTACCATGGGCTCCTCCGCTGTATAAATAATTAAATACACAAAGCACCAATCGATTATGGCGATTGTATAAAATTTCTACTTCGGTAATTTCATCATAAGGCCTTTCACGCATAAATTCCAATTCCGAGGTATCTTCAGGCATGGAATAGGCACTTTTTTTCATAAACGACTCCATATCTCCATTAAAACTGGAGTCCTGCATGAGCCGATACAATTGCTGATTAATCCAATTCGAATCCGGGTGTAAAAATCGTAATGATTCAAAACGATTTCGGGCGATGACAGATTTCCCTGAGTCGATCAACAGAGAATCCTCTGATACAAGGGGTTCGGCAAGTACTTGCCCTTCATTTTCCGGCCATAAAACACAATTCCGTTTTGGTTTGTTTTTGACACTTTTGTTTCCGGTCAACAGGCCATTGGTCCATTTCAAATCCATATAAACAGACATACGCTCGTCCGTCAGGCCAAAATCATGCCATGGGGTAATCTCCAAATGAAAGGAATCATTATACCTGCTTCCATTAACGAGCAATATTTCCTGATCAGTTTGAGCATAAAAATATCCTTTTAACACGGTGTCTCTGCCCATCAACTCGATAAAATCGGTATCCTTGCCGGAAATTCCTTTAAAATGCTGACAAAATGTTCCGTCCAATTCCTTTGGAAGCCGTTTGATTTCTACCGGACTTTGAATAGGGGGCTCTGGCTGATTATTGCAAGCCACTCCAAAAAAAAGAAGCAAAACAAATGGACTCAGGTACCGGATCATGGTTCAAAATTAAAAAAAATCGGTGAATGCCGATGTTGATTTTTCAGGAGCCGCGCAACAACATTCAAGCCTGTCAATTGTACCCAAATTCAGCCTAAGCACAAATCCATCGGGTAAAACCCTAAATTGAACGAAATACAATAGATTTGCAAGACATGAATAAGGACACACTGAGTTATCTGATATTTATCGTAGCCCTTTTAGTTTCCATCTTATTAGACTTTTTTGTCTTCAGCCGAAGTAACAAGGAAGTGAGTGTAAAAAGTGCCAGTAAACAATATTTTTTTTGGGTGAGTGTGGCCATCGGGTACTTTGTTTATTTGTGGTTTCAGTATGAGCACAATCGGGCGCTCAATTATTTGTCGGCCTACTTCATGGAAATGTCCTTATCCATCGACAATATATTTGTGTTTGTACTCATTTTCACTTCCCTTCAAATTCATAAAGAGAATATAGGTCGGGTATTAATGATTGGGGTCATCCTGGCTGTTTTATTTCGATTGATTTTTATTTCTTTGGGAATACTTCTGGTTCAGCAATTCAGTTGGTTGCTCTACATTTTCGGGGTGTTTCTGGTGTATACCGGCTTCAAACTCTTTTTTGAAAACCCTGAAAAGGAGCATGATGTTAAGGACGGAAAAATTTACAAGTTTGTCCGAAAATATTTTCGTTACACCGATATAGACCCGGAAGGAAAATTCACCTTGAAAAAAAACGGCAAAGTATATTTTACAAAACTCGCTCTGGTGGTGATCATGATTGGACTTACCGATATTGTTTTCGCCCTGGATTCGATACCGGCTGTATTTGCCATTACCACCGACAATCTGGTGGTATTCTCTTCCAATATTTTTGCCGTACTCGGTCTTCGGGCTTTGTTCTTTATCCTCCAAAAAGCGGCGGATGAATTTGATTATTTACAACAGGGGATAGCCATTGTGCTCATCTTTATTGGTTTAAAAATGTTTATTGCACTCATTGATATTCATATTCCGGTTTGGGTATCTCTGGTGGTTATTGTGACTTGCATTGGAGGAGGCATCCTTTATTCACATTATCATAATCGGGAATAAGCCAAAGCATTGAAAGGATGATTTTTTGCAGCAAGCTGACTCAAAGCATGAAGGGCGCCTGGAT
>DAIRSC010000035.1:0-13618 GCA_036804585.1 Chitinophagaceae bacterium | reverse complement strand
TTCACTACGCCCCGAACGGGATTTATCCCTGTTGCACTTATTACTTGAACTTACAAAAATCTTCAGTTGAACAACAAAAAAATTAATGTTTTAACACCAACTGAAATAGAAACTTTAAAAGCGATAGGAGATCACCCAGGACCTAATTTGGCTCGTAGTTTGGCTAGAGGTCCTCTTTGTTTTTTCTATAATATTTGTTATGCAGAAGAGCCTGCATTTGAAGGTACTTCTAATCGCCAGTCAGCATCCATTCCTTTTAGCCAAAGTTCCGAATATGGAATCACTGTTTTCCCAAATCCTGCAGCTGAATACGTTGTTTTCTCAGTTGTAGATAACCCTCAAATAGTTCTTTCGTCTATTCAAATATCTGATATGACAGGGAAACCTATTTATCAGTCGAATTTCGATTCCGATCTTAAACAGCATATTTGGGATACTAGAAATATTTCAAATGGCAACTATATCTATACCTTAGTAGATATGTCGGGTATGAAGTATTCAGGAAAGGTTACTATTCGTCATAATCATTAGTTCTGCTAATTGTCATTGTTTATATCAGGTCACTGTTAGGGTGACCTGGTATGAATTTTAGGTTGAAATCCTAATGTAGTATGATCAATAAAAATCTTAGGTTTATCCATATTAATCCGGCTCACCCCAGATTTTGTATCCACTTTTGGACGAGAGGCTGCAAAATCAGTTCATAAGGTCAGACGAAACGAAGTTTGTTAAACAAAGTCCTGAAATGATAGGGGGGTAAACCCAGACCGAAGCGTCTGAGGCGAATTGTACCACGCCAAAATTTGGGTTTAATATTTTACAACCGTAATGCAGGGATCACTTGAAAATAATCATATCCAACAAAACGAAGATTGGACTATATTGAAAGCACATTCGATATAACTTTACAGCATGCTAAAATTAGGATGTTATAATCACCTTGAGATTTTACGTACTACCAGCGTGGGTTTATATCTAGGCGACGGGGAGGGAAATGACGTATTGTTACCCAATAAGTATATCAAACCGGGATTTATAGTAGGTAAAACGATTGAAGTATTCATATACAAAGATTATGAGCATCGTTGGATTGCCACCACACTGCGCCCATATATCCAATTGCATCAGTTTGCATCTTTAAAGGTTAAAGCCGTTTCAGACAAGGGGGCGTTTTTAGATTGGGGATTGGAGAAAGATTTGTTTGTGCCGTACCGCGAACAAAATCTAAAAATGAAGGAAGGTAACCGTTACATTGTATTTCTCTATATTGATGATCAAACCGATCGACTGGTAGCCTCCGCAAAACTCAATAAATTTTTAGATGAAGATACCTGGAGTCTGGAGCCCAATCAGGCCATGCAAGGTCTTGTATTTGAATCGACGCCATTGGGTTGGAATATCATACTGGATCATCGATATAAAGGGTTGGTATATCATACTGACCTGAGGCGAACTTTAAAATTGGGCGAACGACTGACCGTTTATATCAAACAAATCAGAGAGGATGGTGGCATTGATTTAAGTATGGAGCCGTTGGGTGTACAAAGGTTGGAAGAAGGCGCCCAGAAAATTTTGGATATTTTGGAAACTAGCAAAAAAGCTTATCTGAAATTGAATGACAAAAGCAGTCCTGACGAAATTCAACAGATGTTGGATATGAGCAAAAAAACGTTTAAAAGTTCCATTGGGATTTTATACAAAATGAAAAAAATCGAAATCAGAGAGGATGGTATATACCTTCTTCGCTGATGAGTGATTGATTTATCGAACAAAAGGATTGTTCATTTTTTCAAACCCTATTGTTGTAACCGGACCATGTCCGCTATAAACCTTGGTTTCATCTGGTAAAGAAAATAATTTACCGGTGATGCTTTGGTATAAATCATCAGTATTTCCGCCGGGTAAGTCCGATCGCCCAACGCTCATCTGAAATAATACATCACCCGAAATTAACGTATTGCTCTCGGCATGATACAAACAGATGGATCCAGGAGAATGGCCGGGTGTTAAAATAACTTCGAAAGAAATTGCGCCTAATTGTATTTGTTGCCCTTCGGCTGTATAAAAATTGGGCTCAGGCGATTTTTCGAAAGGTAAATCATACAGCGCAGCAGCAGAACCGGCGGCATTAAATACTGGTCGGTCGGCCTCGTGAAAGGTCATTGGAATTTGATGTTTGCGTACAATATGTGCATTTCCAAAGATATGATCCAGGTGAGTATGGGTATTCACCAATAAAATGGGCTCTAATCCTTGCTCCGTGATAAAATGATCAAATTGCCTGAATTCATTTTCAAAATACATTCCGGGGTCTATAATGATGGCTTGTTTTTCATCATTGTAAAGGATATACGTATTTTCGGAGAAGGGGTTGAATGTAAAGGAGTGCAAATGCATGGACGCAAAACTAAGTCAAAGTGCGGGGTATGACAATCAAAATAAGCCTGAATACATGGAAATCAACAATATGTACAAGAAGAAATCTATCTCCAATAACAACATTCATGCGTTTACTTCGTTGGGAAGAATGAATCGGCATGCTGAACTAAACTTTAAACCGCAATTTTGGTCGAAAAGCGCCCGTATTTATTTTTTGCCGTAACTTTAATTTTCATGACCATACTGAAGTCCACAAAACTCTTTTTCTGCATGATGCTCCTGGCCTGTTGCTGCTACCAAACAATTTGGGGGCAGGCATCTTGGGAGCAATTTGGACAGAATAGGGTGCAGTACCGTACTTTCAATTGGAGTTATTACGATTCAACCCATTTTCGGTCTTTTTATTATGACCAAGGCAAGGCCAATGCCATGTATTGCCTGAACGTAGCCGAAACGGAACTAACCAATATTGTGTACGTTATGGGGGGGCGCATGATCAAAAAGCTGAATATCATCCTTTATAATTCGTTCGGCGATTACCGACAAACCAATATTGGCCGTCAAAATGATCAGATCAATGAAGCCAATGGAGGTAAATATGATGTGGTCGGTGATAATCTGCCCATTTATTTTAACGGTGATCACAATCATCTTAAAAAGCAAATTAGAAAAGGAATTGCGGTGGTTATCAAAAACAACATGTTGTTTGGGGATAACATCAAGGATATGGTGAGGAATTCGGTTAAGATGAATTTGCCGGAATGGTTTGTGAACGGTTATGTATCCTATATCAGTGATGACTGGACACCCGAAAATCAAGCTGAACTGGAAAGTATGATCAACGGAAAGAGTAAAGCCTCATTTTTAGATTTATCGACTAAAAGTCCTATTCTTGTTGGGCATTCTTTTTGGGATTTTGTTGCCAGGAAATATAGCGATAATGCAGTGTCCAATTTATTGTACCTGACCAGATATCGAAAGTCTGTCAATGCTGCTCTTGAAATTGTTCTCAAAAAACCGGCAAAGGAAGTCTTCAAGGAATGGGAGCAAGAAGTCGTATTTCCTAAAATGAGTGGAGGATTATTGAGCACAGATAGCGCCCGTAAAATTTTAACCCGCATACCCGTTATACCCGGAGCGAGTTATTCAAATTTTGCTTTATCGCCTTCTTGTAAGGATTTGGCTTATGTCGTTAAAAAAGATGGCGAGTATTCCGTTTGGATCCAAGACACACGTTTTGGCAAGGCATTCCTGATTATTGAAGGAGGTATTCGTGCCGCCAAGGAATTGGAGGATCCCAATTACCCTTACTTAACCTGGAGTACGAGCGGAAGAAAATTAGGCGTGCTTTATCAAAAACGAAATAACCTGAATTTGCGCATCTTCACCAACGGCTCCCGTAAAATGGAAAACAGGGTGATCCCTTCACGCAAGGTTGAGCGCATAACAGGCTTTTGTTTTAATGAAGATGAAAATACCTTGATTATCTCCGCCATTAAAAAAGGACAAAGCGATCTCTTTCGTCTGACGATTAAGAACAATCGGGTAGAGCCAATTACACAGGATTTATTTGATGATAAAAATCCAATATGGGTGCAAAACGGCGTATATACCGGGGTTTTATTTTTATCGAATCGTACAACGCCCTTCCTGGGTGACTATGCCAAAAGCGATGCATTTAATCCGCAGTTTAATTTGTATTTATACGACCCGGCCAAAGGGACGAATTTGCAACAACTCAGTCAAACCAATGCCGAAATATTACAGCCTATTCAATGGGGGATGGAATCCTTCTCCTATCTCCAAAACGAAGGAGGCAGTCTGAAACGTAAAATTGTAAAAATTCTAAAGCGACAAACTGAGCGAGATACCTTTCAGGTCAGCGACGCAAGGCCATTCGATTTTAATATCATCAAACAGGATTATGTGCATCAGAATGCCAGTATTATGGAAGTGGCACATCATGGGAAAGAAATCATTATTTATCAAACACCCCAATATTTATTACAACGGGCAGATGATCAATACGGAGATAGTTTAGCCAAACAAACTGTACTATCCTTAGATACACTTTCGACAGAACCTCAAAATACTGACTTGGCGTATTTGTATCAAACCCCTTTTGATGAAGATACCAGCAGCAATGATTTTTTGGAATCTGTATTTGCCAATACCTTCAGCAGAACCTCTCGTTATCAGTTATTTATTGGTGCTCAGCAAACAGTAAAACCTAAAAAGTATACGACGAGTTTTAATCCGGATTTTATACAAACCTCTCTAGATAATACCCTCCTATTTACAAGATATCAGGCCTTTGGGTACAACGGGGGGCAATTTCAAAATCAGGCTTTATCCTGTTTTTTAACATCTTCTCTGACCGATGTCATGGAAGATTATAAAATTACCGGTGGTATGCGACTCAGCGCAGATCTTCGTTCTTTGGATTATTTTTTGCAATTCGATCATTTTCGGAAAAGAACGGATTGGGGCGTTCTCTACTTTCATAGTGCTCGTACCAATGATTATGATTTTCGGGATGGCGTAGCACCTAACTGGAGTCCATATCCGGTTAAAGGCAAAGTGGGTACCGATTATATTCAGGCTCATCTGAATTATCCTTTGGATATTTTAAAAAGTATTCGTTTGAGTTTTGGGGTGCGTTACGACCGCATTCGAATCAAAGCACAGGATAGATACAGCATTGGAATTGAAGATGATTTACAATTCTGGACGGTCAGTCGGGCTGAGTATGTTTTTGACAATACCATCAATCCAATGCGTAATATTTGGAAAGGTACCCGGGCGAAAATTTTTGCCGAATATCAATATAAATTCAATGAAGACACCAAAGGGTTTTACAATTTTGGATATGATGCACGCAACTATACAACCCTCTATAAAAATGTCATCATCGCTTCACGCATTGCAGGAGCTCACAGTGGTGGGAATGCCAAAATTTTATATTTCGTGGGTGGTGTCGACAATGATCTGAATCCAAAATTTGATCAGAATGTGAGCATTGATTTGACTCAAAATTATGCATTTCAATCATTGGCCACTAATCTCAGAGGTTATCGTCAGGGCGCGCGAAATGGAAATAGTTTTATGGTGGTCAACGAAGAAATACGAATTCCGATCTGTCAAACATTTTTCAAAAAACCAATACGTTCCGGCTTCATTCGAAACTTACAAGTGGTTGCTTTTGCTGATATTGGTAGTGCATGGAAAGGTGTATTGCCTAATAGTGATAATGTTAAAAGCCCCATTGTGATCCGCAATCAAAATAGTCCCGTTACGGTTTACCTCGAAAATTCTAAATACGATTTTGGCTTAGGCTATGGTGCCGGTCTCAGAACTCGTTTTCTGGGTTATTTTATTCGCACCGATTTTGCATGGAATATAGAAGGCGCTAAAAAGCCAATGATTCATGTATCGCTGGCCACTGATTTTTAAAGCATGGTTAGACTTTTATCTACTGTTTGCCTATTTGTTGTTTTATTGGGAATCTGTACCGAAAGGGTCAGGGCTCAGGTTGTGACGGATACTTTAATCCGAGAGATTCAGTCACCCCAGTCTGATTCTTTGTTGCGTTTAACAGACAGTTTAAAGCCCTTGGAAATAAAAGGTGTTCAATCTAATTTAATAAAAGGAAAAAAAACGATACAGGGTGTGGTGCTTGATTTTACGACCAATGAACCTATATCATTCGCAACTGTTTATTTTCCGGGAACATCCGTGGGTAAGAAAGACGATATTGATGGTATATTTTTATATGTATTGGAGAACTTACCGATTGATTCTCTTGCCTTTAGCAGCATTGGTTATGCAAAAAAAATCATTCCACTGAATGTCACTGCGCCGGGGATGTTCTACAAAGTTGAAATGGAAAGATCTTCGGTTCAGATGAAAGACGTTGTTATTCGTTTTGATAAAGATCCTGCGCTAAAGCTGGTCAAAAAAGTCATAAAAAATAAATCCACGCATAACATCGATCAGGCCGATTATTATTCGTATGAAGTGTATAATAAGTTGGAAATGGATATTAATAAAATCCCTCCCAAAGCCTTTAAACAATCTCACATCCTTAAAAAATTCGATTTTGTTAAAAACTTTATTGATTCCAGTTCAGAGGAGAAACCATTTTTGCCCCTCTTTCTGACAGAGACTATTTCTGACTTTTATTATCAGAAAAAACCTAAAAAAATGAAAGAGTATATCCGGGGATCTAGGATTTCCGGATATAAAAATCAAAGTGTATCTCAGATGTTAGGTTCCATGTATCAGAACATCAATATCTACGACAATCAGATTCCGGTATTTAATGTCAATTTTGTCAGTCCTATTGCAAACGACGCTCCGTTTTTTTACAAATATCAATTAGTAGATACGCAATATATCGATCATCGTTTGTGTTATCAGGTGGTATTTACGCCTAAGCGTTCGGGCGAACATACTTTTCAAGGAGATTTTTGGATTCATGACACCGATTTTGCAGTCCAAAAAATCAATATGATCGTGACCAAAGATCAAAATGTAAACTGGGTGAACAAGGTTACGCTTTGGCAGGAATTTCGCTGCGTTGGCGATAGTCTTTGGTTTCTGGTAAAGGATAAATTTTACGTTGATTTTTTACCTCCTCATGGCGATAAGGTTGCGGGCTTCCTGGGTCGGAAAACTACAACGTATAAAAATATCCGGGTCAATCAACCCGATATTGAAGCCACTATACTCAGTAAAAAAAACCATGCAGATACAGAGATGGATGAAAGTGCTTTGAATCGTGATGAGGCCTACTGGAATTCCGTTCGACATGATTCACTTAGTAAAAACGAAAAGGCTATTTACCGGATGATAGATACCATACAACATTTGCCGGTTTATAAAAAATACTACAATATCTTTTATCTCTTAGGAACCGGAATTAAAGAATTCGGGCCCATTGAAATAGGACCGATTTACAATTTGTACAGCAACAATATCATCGAAGGCCCTCGTTTTCGTTTTAATATGGGCACTACGCCTAAATTGTTCGAAAATGTGTATCTCAATGGCTACGTGGCTTACGGTTTCCGCGATGCCCGTTGGAAATACGGAGGCTCTGCCTTGTGGTTGCTAAAACGCAGTCCTCGCATGTATTTGTATGCAGAGCATAGGCATGATGTAGACAATACTGTGAATCAATATGATCAATCTGCGTCTATCGATAATATTTTTAGTTCCATCGGGCGTAAAAAAAATGTCCCCTGGAAGCTTGCATTTGTTACCAAAACACGCTTTGAGTTTATGCAAAGTTTTTTCAACGGGTTTAGTTATCAATTGTTTGCTGAACGAAGGCATTTTACGCCTTATTCACCCTTGCCATCCATAGGAATTTTTACGGATAGCCGCGGACGTTCCACGCAAGGTATTACGGTGAATGAAATTGGCGCCGATCTTCGATTTGCATACAAGGAACAATTTGTTGAAGGCAATTACTGGCGTACTTCGCTTGGGACCCAATATCCCATCGTGCGCTTTACGCTTGGTTTGGGGCTCCGCAATTTTCCGGATGGTCAGTATCAATACACCCGATTACGATTTAGTTTATCCGATAATCAAAAAATCAGTCGATTGGGTTCGCTCTATTATAATGTTTTTGCCGGTCGGATTTTTGGAACATTACCTTATCCGCTACTCGAAATTCATCCCGGCAACGAATTTTATTACTATAATGCCCGAACCTTCAATATGATGTATCGATACGAATATATTTCGGATAAGTATGTCGGACTCATCACGGAACATAGTATGGGTAGTTTATTTTTTAAGTATATCCCTTATCTCAAAAAAATGAAATTGCGTACATTCTGGAACATGAAAGGGGTGTATGGCAGTCTGAGTCCTGAAAACAAATCATTAAATTTTGATAAGGATTATACCTTTCAGTCCCTGCGAGCTGCACCATACATAGAAGCCGGTACGGGAATCGAAAATATTTTTCGCGTCCTTCGCATCGACTGTGTTTGGCGCCTTCTGCCGGTAACTACCCTTAACGATACACCCGCCCGCAAGTTCGGTATATTTGCAAGTTTGCGTTTTGCATTTTAATTTTATTGGGCGTGCCCGCTGAACGATTGCCGGAATAAGCTGAGCCACTTTCTGATTGGACTTCACAAAAGGCCATTGTGCAAGGGGCTCAGCAAGAAAATGTGCAAACGCGCGTCCTGCCCGGCAATCGTTCAGCGGTCAGTCTGTTCGCTGCAAGTCCTCGCTGGCTCCGGGCTTTTCGCTACCATCCTTCACGCGAAGCCTCGTCTATGCATGCAAAGTTGGTTTAAGAAGAACACTTTTAATCCGATTCGAATAATTTCATTAACCCCCTCTTAGCAGAAGGGGTAAAAATCAGTTTGGCAGATAAGCCTAAAAAGCCTACATTTGCTCCAGATTTGAGCGGAAGGGAACTGTAGCAGTTCCCTTCTTCTTTTGTCTGACCGGAGCATTTTTTTTATATGACAAATCAGGAACAAATAGCCATTTTTATTCAGGAAAGCCTGGAAGGCAGCGATTGCTTTTTGGTTGACTTCAAAGTGAAGCCAACCAATAATTATAAAGTGTATATCGATGCCGACTCCGGATTTACGTTGGAGAAATGTGTAGGTATTAACCGCAGCTTGCGACGTAAAATCGAGGAAGCTGCCCTTTATCCTGAAGGTGATTTTTCTATTGAAGTTTCCAGTCCGGGAGTGGATATGCCCCTCAAGCAAACAAGGCAATATCACAAACACATTGGACGTAAATTGGAAATCGAATTGGTCAACGAAGACGAGCCCGGTATCCTCGGCAGATTATTGTCGGTAGAGGGCGATGGGATTCAAGTCGAAATCATCCCGTTAAAAAGGGGCGGAAAAAAAACAGCCCTTGAACCGGAACAACGAACCCTCTTATTTACAGACATTCAAAAAGCCCTTGTTTGTATAGAATTTTAAAACAAAGTATATTTTAACACACAAATAAAAGCCATGGCAAGTATCAATTTAATCGATTCGTTTGCGGAATTTAAAGAAGCTGAGCATATCGACAGGCCAACCCTGATCAAGGTAATTGAAGATGTATTCAAAACATTGCTCCGTAAAAAATATTACAGCGATGAAAATTTTGACGTCATTGTTAATGACCAAACGGGTGACCTTGAAATTTTTCAGCGTCGTGAAGTGGTTCGCGATGAAGACATCATGAATGATGATACCCAAATCGAATTATCTGAAGCAAAAAAAATGGATGATAGTTATGAAGTAGGCGATGAAGTTTATGAAGAACTCACCATGGAATCATTCGGACGCCGGGCAATCCTGGCTGCCAAACAAACATTGGCTTCCCGTATCAGTGATTTGAAGAAAAATATCTTGCTGGAAAAATATAAGGAGCGTGAAGGCGAAATTATTTCAGGGGAAGTATATCAGGTTTGGAAAAAAGAAATCATGCTCATCGATGACGAAGGCAATGAATTGATACTTCCTAAATCAGAACAAATCCCCACTGATTATTTCAAAAAAGGAGAAAGTGTACGAGCGGTGGTTAAAAAAGTTGAATTAAGAAACAATTCAGCCATCATCATTTTATCCCGAACCCATCCAACTTTCCTGGCTAAATTACTGGAAATTGAAGTTCCTGAAATTATGGATGGACTGATTAGCATTAAGAAAATTGTACGTGAACCGGGGGAGCGTGCAAAAGTAGCTGTCGAGAGTTATGATGATCGTATCGATCCGGTTGGTGCCTGCGTGGGTATGAAAGGAAGCCGTATTCATGGCATCGTGCGTGAATTGCGTAATGAGAATATTGATATCATCAACTACACCCAAAATATACAACTGTTGATTCAACGTTCGCTGACGCCGGCCAAAATCACCTCAATGAATATCGATGATACAACCAAATATGCTGAAGTATTTATGAAGGCCGATCAGGTATCATTGGCCATTGGTAAAAGAGGTGTAAACATTAAATTGGCCCAAGAGCTTACTGAATACAATATTGATGTGTTCAGAGATGATCTGGAAGAAGGCGAATTTGATATCAATCTGGATGAATTTGGCGACGAAATCGATGGATGGGTGATTGACGAATTCAAAAAAGTGGGTTGCGATACGGCCCGTAGTATTTTGAACTTAACCGATGAAGAACTGATCCGCCGTACCGACCTTGAAGAAGAAACTATTCGGGAAGTAAAAGATATTCTGAAACGTGAATTCGATGAAGAAGAAAGTGCCGGTTAAAATGGATAAAAAACTATCTTTACAACCGGATCAATTATATCAGTCGATTTTCGGTTCTGAAGACAATGGTATAAAAAAAATTAACTCAGAATGATTGCCGCAAAGAGGTAGTCAGACTAAAAACAAAAGATGTCAGAGGACAACACCATTAGACTCTTGAAGGCTGACCGGGAATTGAATGTGGGTAAGACAACCATATAGGAATTCATGTCGAAATCCGGATTTTCTGTCGACAATAAACCTGATCCGGTATTGACGGCCGAAATGTATCATGCACTGATTGCAGAGTATGACGCTGAACGCGCTGCCAAAAAGAAAAGTGACAACGTCATTTTGGCTAAAACAATGGCTGAAGAAAAGAAAGCCAAAGAAGCGAAGGAAGTGAAAGAAGTGAAGAAAGAGGAAATCGTTTCATTAAAGAAAGAAGAAGCCGTTAAGGTAGACATCGTTGGTAAAATAGACCTCGCACCTAAACCAAAATCTGTAAAAAAGGTAGAGGTTGAACCGGTTACCGAGGAAAAAAAACCAGTCAAATCTACAAAAGCGAATAAAGAACAGAAAGAACCGGAGACAGAAGAAGAAGCACCGCGTAAAAAAGTGGTCAAGCCTGCTGAAAAGGTAAAAATTGATGCACCGGAACTGGAAGGTCCAAAAATTTTGGGTCGCATTGATTTAGACAAAAAACCGAAAAAAGAAGATCTTAAAGAAGAAGTTCCAGCAGTGGAAGCTGTTCAGCCGGCAAAACCTGTCATCACTCCGCCGGTAGAACCGGTAGAGGAAGTCCAATTGCATACCCTGAAAAGAGATAAACTGGAAGGGCCTAAAGTAGTTGGTCATATTAGCTTGCCGGTTGAAAACAAGGATAATAAACCGAAAGAAAAACGTAAACGAAAGCGTATTCCGTTGGCGGGTGACGAAAGCAAGACCCAGACCCCTAAAACAAGCGATAACCGTCCGGGTGGTGTTCGACGTGATCAACCTCGACCCGGTGACCGGAATCGCCGTCCAGATGATAAGGCTGTTGACCAGAATGAAATTCAGGATAAGATCAAACAAACCCTTGCAAAGCTTGGAACTACAACACGTGGTAAAAGTTTGAAAGCCAAATACCGCCGCAACAAGCGTGAGGAAATGGCCGAAAAACGTCACCGCGATGTGGGTTCGGAAGATAACAAAATTCAGTTGACAGAATTTATATCCGTGAGTGAATTAGCTAATCTGATGGATGTGAGTTTCACAGATGTGATTAGCAAATGTATGAGTTTGGGCATCATGGTATCCATCAACCAACGCTTAGATGCAGAGGTGATTGAACTGGTATCCAGCGAATTCGGTTTTGAAGTTGAATTCATTAACCTGGAACAGGAAGCCGAACAGGAAATAGAGGTGGATGATGATCCGGAGGATATGAAACCGCGTGCGCCTATTGTTACCATCATGGGTCACGTTGATCATGGTAAAACATCATTGCTGGATTATATCAGGAATGCCAGTGTGGTTGCAGGTGAAGCCGGAGGAATCACCCAACATATTGGAGCATATGAAGTAACATTACCCAATGGAAAGGAAATTACCTTTCTAGATACACCCGGACATGAGGCCTTTACAGCGATGCGTGCCCGTGGAGCAAAAGTGACCGATATTGCAGTGATTGTTGTAGCTGCCGATGATTCAGTGATGCCTCAAACGCGTGAAGCAATCAGTCATGCCCAGGCTGCAGGTGTACCGATGATTTTTGCCATCAATAAAATCGACAAAGAAGGAGCTAATTCAGATAAAATTCGCGAGCAATTATCTGCAATGAATATCTTGGTTGAAGAGTGGGGTGGTAAGTTCCAATCGCAGGAGATTTCAGCAAAATCAGGATTAAATGTGGATGTCCTGTTAGACAAAATCTTATTGGAAGCGGAAATGCTGGACTTAAAAGCCAATCCTGATCGTTTTGCAAACGGAACAATCGTAGAAGCCTCTTTGGATAAAGGTCGAGGCTTTGTATCCACCATCTTGGTACAAAGCGGAACGCTCGAAATTGGAGACATGATTGTAGCAGGATCAATTTATGGTCGTGTGATAGCCATGACCGACGAAAGAGGTAAAAAGAAATCGAAAGCAGGTCCTTCAACACCAGTTCAGATACTGGGTTTAAATGGAGCGCCTCAATCCGGAGAGAAATTCAAGGTGTATGAGGATGAAGATGAAGCCAAGGAAGTTGCTACACACCGTGCACAAATCTTACGTGAACAAGGTATGCGTACAAAAAAACATATTACTTTGGATGAGTTTGGAAGTCGATTGGCTTTGTGTAATTTTTAAAAATTGAACGTGATTATCAAAGGTGATGTGGATGGATCTGAGGAGGCCTTGAGCGATTCATTACAAAAATTATCAACCGACGAAATCGCCGTTTCAGTGGTACACAAAGCGGTTGGTCAAATTACGGAATCAGATGTATTATTGGCTACTGCTTCGGATGCTATCATATTAGGATTCCAGGTAAGACCTTCATCTCAGGCCGCGAAGTTGGCTGAAAATGAAAACATCGAAATACGTTATTACTCCATTATCTACGATGCTATTGATGAAATTCGCAGTGCGATGGAAGGTTTACTTGAACCTAAAATCGAGAAGAAAATGGTTTGTAATATTGAAGTTCGTGAGGTCTTCAAAATTACCGGTGTCGGCGCCATTGCAGGATGTCTGGTACTTGAAGGTAAAATCAAACGCGAAAATAAAATCAACCTCATTCGGGACGGCATCGTTATTTATACAGGCGAGTTAGCATCCTTGAAACGTTACAAAGATGATGTCAAGGAGGTACTGTCCGGAACAGAATGTGGATTAGGAATTAAAAATTACAACGACCTCAAACCTGGAGATATCATTGAAGGATTTGAAGAAATCGAGGTAAAACGTACGCTTTAACAGCTCAGGTGAATGAGCCATTTAAAAAGCTGAATATACCGATGTGATATACAAAAAAAGGA
>DAIRSC010000034.1:0-14017 GCA_036804585.1 Chitinophagaceae bacterium | reverse complement strand
CTGGAAAGGTCCGAAATTGCGTTTACCTTGGGCCCAACAACAAAAAACCCCTGAAAATGAATATTTACAGGGGGTTTAAGCTTTTTTAAGAGTGCCCAGAACAGGAATCGAACCTGCACTTCCTTGCGAAAACCAGATTTTGAGTCTAGCGCGTCTACCAATTCCGCCATCTGGGCTTAGGGTGTGCAATATTACAACAAAGGAATTATATTTTAAAATCGTTTTCTACTTTCTTCCTACTTCCGGAATAAATTTCAAATTTTAGCAATCTGGCTTCCAATGGTCCATTAAACACCTTCATTTTTTTACCCGGCTTTAATCCAATAAACTTTATAGCCTCCTGATTTGCCGTAATCAACCAAGCCTCTGTACCTGCATAATGGCGCTTAAGGGTATTTCCAATACCTTCGTAAAAGGCCTGCGTATCTATACTAATTCGCTCATCATAGGGTGGATTCATCAAAATAAATAAATCGCCTTCTGTTGATTTCTCACTTTTTAAAAAATCTGCCTGTATTATTTCAATCTCATCATACGCACAGGCATCAACATGTAGTCGGGCTTTTTTGACCGATGAAAAGTCTTTATCTGCTCCTTTGATTGGATACGACAGCGGTTTAATGGCTTTCATCAATTCCTCCCTGCAATTTTTAAATATCGCCGCATCAAAATCAGTCCATCGCATGAAGGCAAATTCTCGTCGGTGAATATTGGCCGGAATCTGTCGGGCAATCATATAGGCTTCAATCGGAATGGTACCACTTCCACACATCGGATCTAAAAATTCACATTGACCTTTCCAACCAGCCATCAATAAAAGTCCGGCTGCCATAAGCTCCGAAATAGGCGCCGCATGCGATTCCGTTTTATATCCGCGTAAATGCAAGGAGGCTCCGGAACTATCCAGCGAAACCGTACACTGCTCATTAAAAATATGGATATGCAACCTAAGGTCCGGAGATTCCGTATCTACATTCGGTCTTTGTCCGCTGCGATTTCTGAATTGGTCTACCAATGCATCTTTTGTTTTTAAAGCCACATATTTTGAGTGGGTAAAATAGTCTGATTTCACTGTTGCGTCTATCGCAAAGGTCTGATCTATGTGTAAGTACTCCGACCAATCAATCCGGTAAATGCCTTCATATAATTCCTTTTCATTTCGGGCCTTGAATTGTTCAATGGGCAGAAGTATTTTCAGAGCGGTGCGGCAAACCAAATTGGCCCGATACATCACCGTCATATCCCCTTCAAAATGTACTGCCCTATTTGCAGTAACAATTTTTTCGGCGCCAATATTTCGTAATTCCTCTGCCAGCAATTCTTCAAAACCATATAGTGTTTTGGCAATCCATTGTTTGTGCATTTCGATTTATTGACTTTTAATTTTCAAAATTTTTTCTTTGATAGACTGCCGCTCTTCCTCAGTAGCAATTTCAAGGGTCATGGCTTTTTGATATGCCCAAAGTGCACTGTCCGACTTACCTTGTTTTTCATATTGCTCAGCAACAATTCGCCAGGTGTCGTAATAATTGGGATTCACCTGAAGAAGTGTTTGAATCGAAATATCCTGATGACGAATATGTTGTTGCTCTAATTGTAAATAGGTTATTACTTTTAAATACTCCGGCCCCTTTAAAAGGGTATCCGCTGCAATATTTCCGGCGGTATTTGCATGCAGTCGTTCAGCTCCTTTTCCGCCAAAAATTTCATTTAAATCATAACAAACAAAAGTACCCATTTGCCATGGCGCTGTGCTGACCCACATCAAACCCTGTTCAGGTTTAAATATTACCGCATGATGGGCAATGAACTGATTCAGGGCCTTTTCGTTGGTAAGTCCAATATCCCGATCCTGATGTCCTTTATAGTCCCTTAAAATGGTAGCCGTATGCTCCGGTGTATTGCGTGGATATTTTTTGAGTAATTCCTGTAATCTTTCATACCGATATACAGAAGCACTTTTTTCCATCTGTTGCCGATTCAGTTCAGAACCACCCAGCCCCTTGCTTTGATAATGATTCGCACATTGTATCTGATGGCCCTTGGTTTCATACACCTCCAGTGCATCGGGTGTTTTTTCAATCACAACAGCTTTATGATCACGGGCCGATCCAATCAGAAAACTTTCACTCACAAACATTTTTCGTTTTTGCGCAATAGCAATCGCTTCCTGAATATTCGATGCATATTGCAGAATTTCGCGTGCAACCAACGAAACAGGCGTTGCAGCACCAAATGGAATTTCTGATTTAGCCGCATTAATAGTCACCGTAAGTCCCTGCAAATTCATTCCACTCACCACTCCGATAAATCCGCCCCAGGTAACGGAAGCAAACGGAATCCCCTTTTCCGGTCGGTAAAATGCAATGATTTTATTTTTAGCAAATTCATCACCTACATAAAAATCAAAATTTCTTCCAATGATTAAACTACTATCTGCAGAGGCTGTATCCCAGGTTGCAAATGAAGTACAACCCACCAACATCAAATTGGCCAAAGCATGTCCGATATCATGGGCTGCATGATAATTAAGTTGTCTTGAGTAATTGGTTCCAATCCAATTAAATTCTTCTGAAGCCGCTTGCGAAATACCATAAATCTCTTCCTGATATTCACGAATGATATAATCACTTAGGTTACGATTCATAAATCCGACCACATACTTTAAAAATTTCAAATACCTTTTGGAGGGGATCATTCGCTGGATTTCATTGGTAAATGCCAACTCCTGATCATGAATGAGTTTTTGAGCTAATCGCCCATACACTTCTCCTCGGGTATAGGCATCTCCTTCGAGATACATTTCATACAATCCAAATTGATTGTGTTTTAATACATTGGCACCAACCGAAGTAAATCCGGTGCTATCTTGAACTATTGGCCATGGCATAGCAGGATCGTCTTTTACCTCGGGTGGTTTGATGTCTGCAATTCGGTAAACATAAATGCCCAAAATCAAAAATATCAGGAGTAAAAATCCGATGAAATAAAGAAAACCTTTAAGGATGCGGCGAAACCTGAGCATGGTTCGCAAAGATAATCGGGGGTTGCCGAATTATTGTGTTTGCAACCTACGACTTCATTTTTTTGAGCAATTCATCTAAGCCTAATATTTCGGCACAGGTTAAAACAGCAGTCACAGAAACCCCCAATACCCCGTGCAAATTGATATTCTGCCCGGTCAGCAATAGATTCGGTATTTTAGTTCGTGTTGTATAAGTGGTATTGGCCAGGTCATCTACATTTTTTTGAAAACCATACATCGAGCCTTCGGGTATTTGCAGGTAATCACGATACGTTAAAGGTGTACACAAATCACTTGTTTCAATACAGGAGGCCAAATCCGGTATCCAATGCGCCAGTCCGCTGATGATTTCCCGGCTGAGTTCATTTTTTTTATTTTCATATTCCTGACCCCTTGACTGAGGTTGCCCTCTAGTTCTAAAGGTATTAGACCATTCAAGCCATTCCTGAAATGGCCTGTAAACCAACACTGAAAGCCCGGAAGCAAAACCGGGTTCCTCAGAATCCTGATAATAAAAAACGCCAAAGGTTTGTATATGCCCCGAGCGCTCCGGCCTGAGGTCGTCCCAGATGTGCTCACTCCTATGGTAGTATCGGTTGTGGTTCACATATGGCAAAACCCCTTTTTTTAAGACAATATTCAGCATCGCTGCCGATACAGTGTGAGGCGTTGCAGCAATACGTTTGCGAGTCGCCGGCTTGATGAGTTTACTTTCCAATAAATCAAAACTTGGACCCGGTGCTATATTGGAGATAAACCAATCTGCTTGAAAAATTCTACCATCCTCCAATTGTAGTTCCTGTATTTTACCGGCTTCCTCTTTGAGCCGAATAACCCGTGCATTTCGATACACCTTTCCACCTGAATCATGAATGAGGTCCTGTAGTACTTTTGCCAGTTTCGCGCTCCCTGAAGCAAATTTGTAACTGCCTTCGATATAGGAGTTCTGAATCAGGGCATGTAAATAAAAAGGGGTGGTATCGGGCACGCCTGCATAAAGTTGATGATGCCCACATAGAACAGCTTTGAGCATGGAATCCTGGATAAAACGATCTAAAATATCCGCCAGTGAATCCTGGCTTACTTTCGATTTCAAATTCGCATCTCCATTCTCTAAATTGTACAATGGAAAATGTAAGCAGACATCACGCATATAGCTGAGGTAGTCTTGTATAGCTTCCCTTTGATGCGGAAAACGCTCCGTTAGTTTTTGTTGAAATAACTCGTATCCCTGTGCAAACTGAAACCTCTCCTCCCCAACAATGATTTCATCAAAGCAAGTGGAATCCAGTTTTTGCAAATCCAGTTCTTCAAGAATCCCCAGGTAGTTAAAAATACGAAAGAGCGTTTGGTTGGGATTTAAACTACCCACATAATGGACAGCTGATTCGAAACGATGACCTTTGACAGAAAAGGACTGCAGACTCCCGCCAATCTGTTTGTTTTTATCTACAACACCCACCCGGTAACCTTCTTTTGATAGAAATGCAGCACATAAGAGTCCGCCAAGTCCGGCACCCAAAACCATGATATCATATTTAAGTATTTGAGAATCAGGCTGCATTAAATTTGGCTTAATCTTTGTATCAATATTGAGGTGAATGAATGGATGAATCTCCTTGTTTAGGTTGAAATGCTAAAGTAACTATAAATTGAAGTTGCATCTCCAAAATTCAATCCCTTTATTTTGCTTTATCCATTTTGATGCTTACCTTCATGTGAGTTCTTTTAAATACATATTTTTTAACTGACTTAAATAAAAAAACCATGAATGTACAAATTCGCACACAGCGTTTTGATGCTGACAAGAAACTGATTGCGCACGTTAATGAAAAAGTCGTCAAATTAAAAACCTATCATGACAGCATAGTGGATGTTGAAGTTTATCTGAAAATTGATAATGTCGTTCATCAAATCAAGGATAAAATTGCTGAGATTAAGGTTCATATACCCAAACACACTTTTTTTGTCAAACATGAGTCCAAACATTTCGAAGAGTCATTTGATCTTGCACTGAAGGCACTCATCAACCAGATTAAACACTATAAAGAAAAACAAAACGAAACACATTAAATGATTCAAATACTCCCTGAAAACTTCGGGAGTATTTTTTTTGATATAGTTTTACAGTGATGATTTGTTTTCCGAATGGTAAAATCAATTTAGGCCTTCGCATCACTGAAAAACGAAGCGATGCTTATCATAATTTGGACACCGTATTTCTTCCATTGGCAATTCATGATGCCTTGGAATTTCAGGAAGCAAGAGAAACCTCTTTTTTCCTGAGTGGCGATCCGGTACCCGGTAACCCAAAGGATAATTTTGTTTTAAAGGCTCTGAATCTGATGCGGGAAAATTTTCCCGGAATACCTCCGCAAACCATTCATTTATTAAAGCATATTCCGAATGGCGCTGGCATGGGCGGTGGATCTTCGGATGCCTCATTCATGATCAGGGCCCTGAATGAAACCTACTTGCTGAACATGAATCAGGATGACATGAAAAAACTTGCACTGGAGATTGGAAGCGATTGTCCCTTTTTCATCGAAAACAAACCCTGTTATGGCCAATCAAGAGGTGAGGTTCTCACCCCTTTGAACTTGGATTTGAGCGAATGGGAAATACTTGTGATAAAGCCGGGTATACATATCCCAACCTCATGGGCATTTCAGCAAATTCAAGTAGGCATGCCGGAACAAAGTTGCCGGGAAATCATGGCCTTGCCGGTTTCAAATTGGAAAAATATTCTCCTCAACGATTTCGAAGCACCTATTTTTAAACAATACCCTGAAATTGCAACCTTCAAAGATCAATTGTACGCCCATGGAGCGGTATATGCTTCGATGAGTGGAAGTGGAAGTAGTTTATATGGACTTTTTAATTCAGATAATATAGAGGAAGCGAAAATGGCCATAAAAAGCGCTGCTCCCGATTTAGAAATTTTTATTACCCGAGCATTGTAGTGCGTTTAGCCCATCATTTCTCCCCTTACATCATGGTGAATCCAAATTTTGCAGTCGGAAATAGTATGATTTTATAATTCGGGGTCAACGGGCAAATCCTTTACAGGATTTGTTTATAGTAGCTTCGTACCTTGCTGTGGCAAAATTCTCGGGGGAAGGAACTACATTAAAAAAACACACCGACATGCGGTGTGTTTGATATCATTGAATGGCCGGTTTATTTAACCTGAGCAACTATACTTTTGAATGTTTCCGGTTCATTCATCGCCAAATCGGCCAATACTTTACGATTCAGGTTGATATTGGCTTTTGCCAATTTATTAATAAATGTGGAGTAATTCATTCCTTCCGCACGGATAGCAGCATTGATACGAGCAATCCAAAGTGTGCGGTATTCGCGTTTTTTCAGTTTGCGACCCACAAATTTATAGGTCATCCCTTTTTCGACGACATTCTTCGCAACGGTAAATACGTTTTTGCGTTTTCCGTAATAACCTTTAGCCTGGTTTAATATCTTTTTCTTTCTGGCTCTGCTGGCTACGGCGTTTTTTGAACGAGGCATATATTAGTTTTTTCGCTTGTTTATGAATGTGATTAACCTCCGATACAAAGAAGACGGTTAACCATGGTTGAATTAGTTTTGTGTACCAAAGTACTTCCACGCAAATGACGTTTACGTGAGGTTGCTTTTTTGGTCAACAAGTGACTTTTAAAGGCTTTGAATCGTTTTACTTTTCCACTTCCGGTAACCTTGAAGGTCTTTTTGGCGCGGGAGTGGGTCTTCATCTTAGGCATTTCAACAGTTTTTTTAAGGAGTGCAAAGGTAAGTATTTTTATGAAAAAACCGAATATTACCGCGCTTTTTCTGCTACTTTGTGCAAAATTATGAAAAATGCCCTTTTACAGATGCATCTGGCCGTGTTTTTATGGGGCTTCACTGGTGTATTGGGAAAAGCGATACAATTGGGAGAATTTCCATTAACCTGGTACAGAACCCTCAAGACCGCCCTGATTTTTGGTGCCATTCTTTCCTATGAAAAAGCTTGGCAGAAACTCAGTGTTCTTGAAATGGGTCGATTTGCCATCATTGGAAGCATCATTGCTATTCATTGGATTGCTTTTTACGGCTCTATCAAATATGCCAATGCCTCTGTTGCTTTAATTTGCCTTTCTACGGCGGGCGTATTTACAGCCATCTTAGAGCCTTTATTTTTTCGGAGTAAATTCAATTTTAGGGAAATGTTTGTAGGACTCGTTGCTTTATTGGGCATGTACCTGATTTACCACTTTGAGTTTCATTATGCTTTAGGTATCGCACTTGGCATCATAGCCTCTTTACTCAGTGCATTATTTACTTTATTAAACAAAACCATCATCGGCTCATATCCGGCTCGCACAGTGGCTTTTTACGAGATTGGTTCAGGATTTCTATTCCTAACCCTCCTCATGCCTGTTTATCTCATTTTCTTTCCCGAAATTTCTTTTTCTCCGAGTGCCAGTGATTGGTGCTGGTTATTGATACTAAGCCTCTTTTGCACCGTTTGGGCTCAATTGCTCGCTTTACAAGCGCTAAAAACCCTCAGTTCTTTTACGACTGTTCTCATGGTGAATCTTGAACCGGTTTACGGGATTTTGCTGGCCATTCTTTTCTTTCGGGAGAACAAAGAACTAGGACCCGGTTTTATTGCTGGGATGATTTTAATCGCTGTCAGTGTAGCCTTACATACTTTTATGATGATGAAAGGCGGAAGGAAACAAAAACAAACGGCTTAGAGCAAAAAAAAAGGGCCTTCAGTAGCCCTTTCTTAAAGATAATTTTTGAAAACTAAAAATCGAATAAATAATGACGGATTCCAATGCTTAATCCCAGATTAAATGGATGTGTTCCGGCGCGGTTATGATTGGTTTTCGGCGCAAACATATACTTCGCATAATTCTCGAAGGGGCGATCGAGTCGAGGTTTTTCGGTAATTGCTGTAGTACCTGTTGGGGTAAAGGTAACTTCTTCGTTATTTTCCGCATTGGTAATCAAAAATTCCCCTCTCACTTGTAGCATCAAATCGGTTTTTTCACCAATTTTATAGTTAAATCCAACGCCTCCCAACGCACCTAAACCATGTCTTTTAAAAGGTCGTTTATCCATGGCATAAGAGGTCTTAGCAGTATCACCAACTAAGTTGGATACATAAGATTCTTTATCGATACGGGTTTCCAGATCCTTTACAGTTGGATCTTTAAAATCGTACAGGATATAATCGGAATAACCGGTATTGTAAGAATAATAAAAGCCCCATGAAAAAATGAATTTCATTTTTCCATCATTTACGGCCTGCATTGCAAAGGTGAGCGGAATCTTCAAATAGGAAGTTTTAGTGGTTGCTTTCAAGTCGTAATTATACAATCCATGAGTGCCTTTGTACTTCTGATTATTGGTTCCAAACTGAATCCCGCCGGATATGGAGAATCCATTTTCGTACAAATAACCATATTCAAATTGTCCGGCAATACCCGGCGTAAAACTATAAGTTTGGAAGCTGTCTGCGCGAAAGTCATCCGAATTAAATAAGTTTGATTTGTATGCAAATAAGTTGACCCCGTAAAAGGTTCCATACATCTGTGCAGATGCAGTCCAGGCAGTTGCCAAAAACAAGGCTGCGATAATCCATTTTTTCATAAGGCCTAAAAGTAATTACAAAATCAGGAAATCGAAAACAAAATCTGTAAATTCTAATGAGGTGCTGGTTAAAACCAGGATGTTTTTTTACCTCGGCAGCTAGTCCCCAAAGACCTATTCGCCAAACAATGTTCTGATAATAACATTGGCTCTGTAGCGTCCGACTTGTCGGGCTATCAGATTATCGAGTATGGTTTTCAGCGTACTTTTTTCTTTTTTTACCCCCTTTTCACTTGTTTCTTCATCATCCGTTTCATTTTGAAACGCCCTTCATCATTGGCTTTGGATAATTTTTCGTCGAGCAATTCATAAACGCTTACCCTGTCAATCACCTCATTATATTTTCAGGCAATGCGCGATTGAGATATAATTTCCTGGGGGGGGTTAGTGCATCTATTCGGGTGGCAGATGGCTTCAACAAAATATGTACCAAAGGGGTTGGAATCCCATTCTCATTGAGTAAAGTTTCGATGAGCCACCCCGATGCACCTTTGGGCGATGATTTCTTCCGTTTCATACCAGGTAGTTTCCGGGTAAATTTGAGCAATTTTCTTGATATTCTGTCTGTCCTTGGCTTTAAAAGCACGCAGGGCAGGTTGCACTTTCATCCCTGACTTCCCCAATACGTATTGCGATATATTGTTCGGGTTTTGAGTGACAAAAAATATACCCATCCCACTAAGAGAATGAGTTTAAAAACAATTTCCATTTGCTGCAGCAAAGCATCGGTCGCATCCTGAATAATAAGGTGAGCCTCATCAATAAAGAGCTTCCATTTAGGCTTATCTATATTGCCGGCTTCGGGTAAACTACCATATAACTCCGCCAGCAATTGAAGCATAAAAGTTGAAAATAATTTAGGTCAGTCTTGTAAATCAGTGACCATCAAAATGGAAATATACCCTTTGCCGGTTTCATCAAATCGCATCAAATCATCTACTTCAAAGGATTTTTCGCCTAAAAAACATCGGCCTTTTGTTGGTGACAATCAATGATTTGAGACCGTTGCAAAACGATTAAAAATAATTGGTTAAGTCATTTGGCTTCAAATTTCTGCGTTATTTTGAATTTTTAACGATATCATGATCAACCAGATAACTCAATACTTAAAATTCAAAAAGCCTTCAACTCTTTTGCCAAATGACTTTTGCAATGGTCTCGATTTTGCGAAGAATAGTACCCGTTGACTCTCCGCCGATCTTAACGTATGCGTTATTAACTTAATCTTATCCCTTATTTTTCATAAACTGCAGCAGTCAAATTTCAAATACCTGACCTGATACGAACTGCAATCACACCGACCTCATGATTGTAAAATTCTAAAGAGGAAGATTCATTTAAGACTTAGAAATTGGATAAAACCCGTTCAAGCTTTGGAAATTACGAGTAACTTTATCGTTTAAACGGATACCTATGTCAGAAATCACCTCTGTTCAAATGCTGGATGACATTGAAAAAAAGATTCGTAAACTCATGCATCGAAATGAAAGACTTGAACAGGAGAATGCAGAACTTCAAAAGTCAATTTTTGAATACATCGCCCAAATGGATGTCCAAAAAAAGGAAATGAACCAATTGAAGGATCAACTGAAGGTGGCCCGAATTCGGGATGGATTAGACACCAATGAACAAAAATTATCCAAAGAACTGGAGCAATATATTAAATTGATCGACAAATGTATCGCCGCTGTGCAAGTAAAAATTTAAAATCGGTACTTGTTCATATTGGCATATTCAGATCTCCATGCATAAGCATTTGAAATGAATGCAGTACTTATTTTAATCTATACAAATTCGTACATTTGGATTTTACTGCATCTCATGATAGCCACCCAAAGAATTGATTTCATAAACATCGGATTGCTTTTTTTCTCTTGTCTGATGGCGTTTGTGGTTCCCTTCGAATTATTTTTGTTTGCCTATGGCGTGTTGGGCCCATTACATTACCTGACAGAAATATCATGGTTACACGATAAGAATTATTTTTCTAAAGATCGAAGAGATATCATTTTCTTGGTGGTCATCTCCTTTATTTTAACCCTTGTAAACCTCAAAGGTTATATTGGCTTAGATAACCTTGAATTAGATTCCACTTTTGTAAATGCCATCATTTTTATTGCTTTTGGGAGCTCGTTGGTTTTTGCATTTATTAAAAATAAGATGATCAAAATTATCGGCGTGGCCATTGTGATTTTATTGTCTGCCATTTCCGAAAGATATATGTTATTCTTCTCGGTGTTTCTGCCTACCCTGGTTCATGTATTTTTATTCACCTCATTATTTATGTTATACGGCGCCCTCAAAAGTCGCTCGGTACCCGGATATCTCTCTGTAGGATTACACTTATTACTGCCATTTGCGTTGTTTTATCTTTTTCCCAATCAACCTTTTGTAGCGGTAACAGAATATGGCAAAACGGCCTATAAAGAATTTCAGGGGCTCAATGCCATCATCATCAATTTACTCAATACTTCTCAACCGGGAGATGGTGATATGATTCAGCGTATTTATCATTCCAACATGGGTATAGCCATCATGCGATTTATTGCATTTGCTTATACTTATCATTATTTGAATTGGTTTTCGAAAACCAAAGTGATTCGTTGGCATGAAATTCCAAAGTCAAGAAGCATTTTAATTGCTGTTTTATGGATTATTTCGGTATCTCTATACCTCATCGATTACAGTCTCGGATTTAAGTGGTTATTTTTATTGAGTTTTATGCACGTAATGTTAGAATTTCCGCTGAACTTTGTTTCGATTGCTGGTATATTCCGTTCGCTCAACGGCATCGGATTAAAACCACGAACTACCTGATATGTTTAAAAATATTTCTGTTATTTCCATCTTGCTTTCGAGCATGTTGTTTCCACGCAGCACAGATGCACAAAGCGCTTATTATCAAAATGCACTGGGTTTAAATGGCAATGCGCTAAAAACGTCTTTGCATGATATCATCACGAATCATAACTTTCAGCAATGGCCTCTTTGGAGTTATTTCAGTTCAACGGATATCAAAACAGGAACTACCATCTGGGATATGTATTCGGATATTCCCGGGGGAGTGGCCCCTTATAACTTTCATCAAGTGAATTCGCAATGCGGCACCTATAACAATGAAGGTGATTGTTATAACCATGAACATGTTTGGCCTAAAACATTTTTTGCTGGTGATGTTTATCCGATGCGTTCTGATTTACATCATGTTTATCCAACCGATGGATTTGTAAATAACAAACGTAGTAATTTTCCTTTCGGGAAAGTAAATACAGCCAACTGGACTTCCGACAATGGTTCCAAATTGGGTGTTTCCACTTCCTACAATACCTGGACATCCAGTAACAGCAATCATTATTGTTTTGAACCTATTGATAGTTTTAAGGGCGATATTGCCCGTATCATGTTTTATATGGCTACCCGTTACCTTGGAGAAGATGCCGGTTGGAGTGATTGGGAAATGGCCAATGGTGCAAATTTGACGAGTTCAGCGATTAGCATACTTCTTGACTGGCATCACAAAGATCCGGTAAGCCAAAAAGAAATGAATAGAAATCAGGCCGTTTTTCTCATTCAGGGTAATCGAAATCCATACATCGATTACCCACAATTTGCAGATTGTATTTGGGGAATTGCAGATTGCAAACCTTTATTCAATGAGAATATTTCTGAAACCAGTTTTCAATTTTACCCAAATCCTACCTCCGATTATTTAATCATTCCAGCAGCTTTAAATAGTGAAGTATACTTTGATATTTCATCTGTGTATGGACAAAATATAAAGCTCCCCGTCATCGATAATCGTATCAATATTCAGCATTTGCCCCGTGGATTGTTTTTCGTGCGATATACCTTTCAACAAAAAAAATTTTATAGCACGTTTTTAAAACAATAAGCATGTCCTATCTCTCGATCAAAGAAGAACTAGCACAACATCAGGTTGAATTGGTGGCTGTTTCAAAAACCAAACCGATTGAAGCGATTCAGGCGATTTACGATCAAGGCCAACGAGATTTCGGCGAGAATAAAGTACAAGAAATGGAAGCCAAATATCAATTACTTCCAAAAGATATTCGCTGGCATTTAATCGGACACCTGCAAAAAAATAAAGTCAAATACATCGCTCCGTTTGTCCATCTGATACATTCAGTAGATAGTTTGGAACTCCTCTTTGAAATCAATAAACAAGCGCTTAAAAACAATCGTGTGCTGGATGTTCTCCTACAAATTCATATTGCCCGTGAGGAAAGTAAATTTGGTTTAGATAAGACAGAACTGATTGAGATACTGGATATGACTCAATCCAAAAATACCAGCTTACAAAATATCCGAATTCGCGGATTAATGGGCATGGCTACCTTCAGTGATGATGAAGAACTGATCCGAAAGGAATTCAATGGATTGAAAGACTTGTTTACGTTTGTTCAACAGAGCTATTTTTTAAGCGATCAATCCTTTTCTCTACTTTCAATGGGTATGAGTTCCGATTATCACTTAGCGATTGAAGCCGGATCGAATATGGTGCGCATTGGCAGTCTTTTATTTGGGAATCGTACAACATGATGAATGATTACCGTTTGAGATGGTATCACCGGCTGTTGTCATTTCTCAAACCAATTCGAATCCAAACCATCAGCAGCCTTTATCATCCTCAGTTAGATTTGGAGTTATATCGCAATGAAATCATACTTGGCACTCCGGCAGCGCTTTATTCAGTAGGTCGTTCTTATGCCCCTTTTTTAAAAGCCTATAAACGTATCGGGCATCACTTACCTCAAGTCAATCATTTTCTGTTATTAGGTACAGGACTTGGGTCAGCATGGGCCATTCTCCGGCAAAAATATCATTTAAATCCAAAATCAACATTGGTTGATATCGATCAACAAATTATTGAATTTAGTCAGGAATGGATTGGTGATCAATCCAAAAAAGTAAATTGGATTTGTGCAGATGCTCAAAGATTTCTTTCCAGCCAAACAGAGCAATATGATTTAATCGGCATTGATATTTTCAAGGATTTGTATAACCCTGATTGGGTTTACCAGCAAGCATTTATCAGAGAAGTGTACGAACGTTTAACTGTTGGTGGTATTGCCATTTTTAACTACATTTTTCAGGACGACTTCCAAAAAGTTCATACACTCAATGTTTTGGGAAATGAATTCCAACAATTCGAAAGAATTTCTCACAAATTAAATACGATTGTAATAGCGAAAAAATTACTAGTACCTTAACTGTATTTAGGGTCTGCTGATTAACGTAAAAATAGTTGATTCCAGTACATGACGGAGTAATTTTCGTTTATTTAGATGCACAATAATTTTTCCTATCACCTCAATAAGCTTGCAGTTTTTTTCT
>DAIRSC010000033.1:1815-14036 GCA_036804585.1 Chitinophagaceae bacterium | reverse complement strand
AACTCATTCAAGAAATTGAATTGAGACTGTTGCAAAAGTCATCTGGTAAAAAACTCATAGCTTTTTATATTTCCAATATTTGATTAATCGCATGGATAATGAACAGAATATAAATTTTCAGGTACATAGAAATTTAAATCCAAATGTATCATTCATTCATTTCAAAAGGTTATGCAATAGTCTCGAATCATACATTTCGAATCACACTACCCGAATTTGTATGATTTGATATAACTTGCCCCAAAAAAAGATCAATGATTCAACGTAAACAAAGTATCTGGTTATTTTTAGGAGCCCTGGCTTCCCTCTTATTGTTTTATTTACCCTATGCCTTGTCCGGACAGGTGGCAGAACCGGGTGGTTCTGAGGTTTTTTTAAATGCAAGAAATGATATGCCTCTGGCGGTCCTGGCTGTTTTAATGGCTGTGGATAGTCTGATTGTGCTCTTTCTGTACAAGGACCGCAAAAAGCAAATGAAATTATGCTTGCTTCCCATCATTTTGGCATTACTTACTCTGGGATATCAGATTTATCAGACCCAATTTGCTAATCAGCAAAATAAATTGGTCATAGGATTATATGATAAGCATATTGTGATAGGCATTTTTATCCCGGTTATCGTCATCATTTTTAGTATAATGGCGTACAATGGTATTAAAAATTATGACGAATTGGTCAGAAGTGTAGATCGACTTCGGTAATATTGAAAAGACAGAGGAAAAAGTCCATTCTTTAATTTGATAAATCACTCCATAAAAACGACTTTTGCAAGCTATGGCAAGTATCAAACTCTTACTCGCAAACGCACATGTTGAAGGTATACGCACTTATGAAGTCTACCGCAAGCAGGGAGGCTATCAATCCGTTGAAAAGGTACTGGGTACCCTCACGCCGGATGAGGTGACCGAAGAAGTGAAAAAAAGCGGACTACGCGGGCGCGGAGGTGCCGGTTTCTCCACTGGAATGAAGTGGAGTTTTTTGGCTAAACCGGAAGGTGTACCCCGCTATTTAGTGGTGAATGCGGATGAAAGTGAACCAGGGACATTCAAAGATCGATACCTGATGGAATTTATTCCTCATTTGTTGATTGAAGGCATGATTGTGTCTTCTTATGCACTTGGGGCCAAGGCTTCTTATATTTATATCCGGGGTGAGTATGCCTGGATTGTAGATATCCTGGAACAAGCCATTGCCGAAGCCAAACAAAATGGCTGGTTGGGTAAAAATATTTTAGGGAAGGGTTATGACCTTGAAATTTATGTGCAGCGAGGAGCAGGCGCGTATATCTGTGGTGAGGAAACAGCGCTGATTGAATCTCTTGAAGGTAAACGGGGAAATCCCAGAATTAAACCACCATTCCCGGCGGTGAAAGGCGTTTGGGGTTGTCCCACCGTTGTAAATAATGTAGAAACTATTGCGGCCGTTGTGCCCATTATGATGATGGGCGGTGAAGCCTATGCCGGTATTGGTGTTGGCCGAAGCACTGGCACCAAATTAATTTCAGCTTGCGGAAATATCAATAAACCCGGTGTGTATGAAATAGATATGACCTGCAGTGTTGAAGAGTTTATTTATAGTGAAGAATATTGTGGTGGAATACCGAATGGAAAACGTTTGAAAGCGTGTATTCCGGGTGGATCATCGGTGCCTATTGTTCCGGCTAATTTATTATTAAAAACGGCCAAAGGAGAAACGCGTTATATGAATTACGAATCACTCTCAGATGGTGGTTTTGAATCAGGCACAATGATGGGTTCAGGTGGATTTATTGTTTTTGATGAAGATCAATGAATTGTGAGACATACTATGACCCTCGCTCGTTTTTATAACCATGAAAGCTGCGGACAATGTTCACCTTGTCGAGAAGGTACCGGATGGATGTATAAGATATTGAAGAATATTGAATATGGTAAAGGCAAGATGACTGACATTGATTTATTATGGGATATTCAAAGACGCATCGAAGGAAATACCATTTGCCCATTGGGTGATGCTGCTGCCTGGCCGGTTGCTGCCGCTATCCGGCATTTTCGGGACGAATTTGAGTGGCATGTAATGCATCCTGAAGAATCGCAAAAAGGCAATTTCGGGTTGGCCCATTACGCAGATCCTTTACAAGTGACGGCATAATTCTAAATTTTTTCAAAGAACTTCATTCGACGGGTGATTTTTCAAAAGACGAAAATTGGGGTCATCCCCGATTGTAGGTAGGGGCTGCTGTTTAACGTGAAAAAATTTGAGATCATTGCATTTTGGTGTCAATTGTGCCCATTGAAATGCACCGTAATTTTTTATATCTCTTCAATAAACCTACGGTTTATTTTTTGATTTTCACTTCTCACTGTCATCCTCAACTTTATCCTCATCGTCCAAGGGCTTTACAATAACAGTGTACCATGAACGCTTCCTTGAATTTGAAGCGCCAGTGAGATAACCAGCAGCCCTCCAGTTAGCTGCAGTGAAGAGCGAAAAGCTGGAACCGGTTTCTTCAAGGCAAGTTGGATGCGCTGCCAAAGATAAAATGATTTAAATGAAGTGATTATTTGGAAGCCCTCCAGTGTTTGAGTGCTGCCTGAATAAACTCGTCGCCGGGACTCTTGATTTTTGCAGATCCGGACTCTCCGAAAAGCAGTCCGGCGATTTCGGATTTGAAGTCCAATAAGAATACCTGGTTTAAGGATGGCTGAATGGCAATGCCAAACTTGTTTTTGGCCAATTCTACAATGACCTGACCGGGTTGAAAAGCAGATTCGAATTGCTCAATATTTTGATAGGCCTTCTGTTGATCTTTGTTTTGATACAGCCAATAAAAAGCAATTCGCTCTGCAATGCGAGATTGTAACAACGGCAATTTTGATCGCATGCGCAGGGTATCGGCACCGACAAAAATATCCGGATGAATGCCTTCATTGCCGTAAACAATGCGTTTTTTTAGGGTGAAATATTGTTTCTTACCGGCCGTTTTTTCAGTATCGGCATGCATGTATTCGCCTTTTTCGAAACGTTCCATCAAATCTTCGTGGTAGGCATTGCGGCCTTGCTCATAGGGCTTTTGAATACAACGCCCGCTGGGCAGATAATATCGGGCAACAGTGATCCGGATGGCTGATTCGTCGGGTAGTTCAAACTGTTCCTGCACCAATCCTTTGCCGTAACTTCTTCGTCCGATCACGATTCCACGGTCGAGATCCTGGATGGATCCAGCGAGGATTTCACTAGCCGAAGCTGCATTTTCATTGATTAAAATAGCAAGTTCGCCTTGCTCAAAAAGACCTATTTTACTTGTTTTGAGGACTTCCTCGGTATTTTTCCCCTTCGTTTTCACCACAATATGCTCGCCGGCTACCAACTCATCCACAATATCAGCCACTGCCGTCATGTATCCGCCGGGGTTGTCGCGAACATCAATGATTAAGCGTTTTAAACCTGATTTCTTCAAAGTATTTAAGGCCTCGCAAAATTCAGCATGGGTATTTTCGCTAAACATTCGGATAGCGAGATAACCAGTACCGGGTTCGGGCATCATTACTGCATGAACACTGTGTACGGGGAAGGTATTCCGGGTGATTTGAATATTTGCTTTTTGTCCATCCGGGTGAATCACCACGAGTTTGATTTGGGTATTTTGTTTCCCCCGAATTCGCTGAATGATGGCTTCGTTTTCGAGTGATTGTCCCGCAATGAGGCTATCGTCGATTTGAATGATTTTATCACCGGCAAATAATCCTTTGTCAAAAGCAGGGCCGTCTTTTAAAACAGATGAAATAATTACCGTGTCTTGATAAACAAAAAACTGTATACCGATTCCAAAAAAATGACCTTCCAATTCTTCATTGGTGCGGGGGAGTTCTTCTTTGGGGATATAAACTGTATGCGGATCGAGTTGGGAGATGATTCCTTCAATACCATTTTGGTAAAGCGTTTCAGTTTGTATAGCGTCGGCATACTCCCGGTCAATCAATTGAATGAGTTGGTCGAGACTGGCATGGGCTTGATTAATGGGTGTTGAAGGAAAATGCTTATTAAATTTCGTGCCCAAAAACATGCCAAGTAGGAGGGTACCTGCGAGTAAAAGGGGGAGTTTCTGAACGAGGGAATGTCCTGCGTTGTTCAAGGGATATTGTACAGAATTAAGGAGTAACCGTGAAGCTTTGTGATTTCCCGATTGTATCTACCAAGTTGTAATCGCCAATTCGCAACCAAACATGGTAATCGCCAGTGCCAGAGGGGGTAAAAGTGGCATGCCGTGTATTTTGCTGAGATCCATCCGGCAATATCCACAATTGGTTATGGAAATTTTTGGAGCAATTGAACATATAAACTGCTTCGCCCACTTTTACAGAAGATTTTGAGAAGTAAAAACAAACTTCTTTAGGGCCAGTTTCTTTGGTACAGGAAATGTTTGTAAGAATAAAACCAAAAAACAGGATTGCCGCGAAAAAACGCATCATATAATTCATTTTGAAAGTTTAAAAGTAGCTATTTTTTTCAGATTAGCAAAACCAAGGTATTTGCTCAAATAATCAGATGTTGACGTTGTTTTATTTGATGATTGGGTAATTCAAAAAAAGCCGTCACAGTAGGGAGATGGCGCAGTAGGTATAATATGCCTTGTTTTTCGATATCCGGGAATTGTACACCTTTGGACATCCAGATAAAATCAATGTTTTTGAGTTCGGGCAACATAAAATGGGTGCTCGTGCGGTTTGCTATCAGATAATGTTCGAGCATTTGTTTTTGATCTAAAAAGAAGTAAACCGGATAAAAGATATCGTCCACAAAAATATCCGATTCCATTTGCCGGATAAAAGGGTAAGGGCTGCTATCGCCAATTTGCCACGCGAGATAATGCGGCGCTTCAGGGCAAACAATACCGATGAGGTGCACATCCTCGAAGAATTCATTTTCGAGTAATTGATTATCGAGGATTAATTTTTTTGATTTAGCCATTGTCGAAAAGCATATTCATCAGTGGGCATGGAGAATCTTTGGGTGCCAGAACAATTGATCAAAATGTTGAATCTGATCATCCATGATGGTAATACCCTCAGATTCCAGTAACTCTTGCATTAGGGTAGGTGTTTCGAAATGTAATTTACCGGTGAGTAAGCCATTTCGGTTTACAACCCGATGGGCGGGTATTTTTGGAGTGATGCGATGAGATGCATTCATAGCCCAACCAACCATTCGCGAAGTCGTTCGCATGCCAATACAATCTGCAATAGCACCATACGTGCTTACGCGACCTTTGGGGATTTTACGGACAATCTCATAAATCCTGTCCATCCACTCAATCGTTTTTTTGTCGGTTGATTTCTGAAGCGTTTTTTTCATTGGTTTTACGTTGTTCAAGCAGTTGGGCTTTTTTTCGGAGGTCTACCACATTTTTATATTCGTATGGGCAATGCAAACAACCATTGCCACAACAATATCCGCGTTTTAATAAATAGTCGGCAGTGAATACCACCAATCCTGAATCGTTAAAATACATTTCATCTTCATCAAACAGGGGTTTCTTCATTGATTTGCTTTTTAGGGGGAATCACGATTTTAGTTGCCGGAAGTTTGAATCGAATATATTGAATGGTTCTCCCATCCGCTAAATGCATGCCTTCGTAGAAAGTTTGGATATTGAGCGGAAAAGCCGGCGTGCCGTGTGCATAGACATCGGGATTGAGTTCCAGGATCTCACATTGATGATGCGCCACCATTTCCAGGGTGAATTCAAAAAGTTCTTTTGAGTCTGTTTTTAAATGGATGCAACCATCCGGTTTCAGGATTTGCTGGTACATCGCTAAAAACTTATGATGGGTCAGTCTATTTTTTGCTTTTGAATCTCTCAGGAATGGGTCAGGAAAAGTGATCCAAATTTCGGAAACAGCATGGGGGTGGAAATAAGTGGTGATATTTTCGATGCGGGTTCGTAAAAAAGCCACATTTTTAACCTGCTCATCCAGGGCTTTTTTTGCGCCAACATACATCCTGTTACCTTTGATATCCACACCTATAAAATTCTTTTGAGGAAAGGCTTTGGCGAGGTTTACAGAATATTCACCTTTACCACAGGCCAATTCCAGAAGCAGATCCTGTTGATTTCCAAAACATTCTTCCCACTTGTCGGCCATGCCTTCCGTGAATTCGAAAACGTGTCCAAATAGGCTAATTGCCGCGAAACGGAATAATTTCTTCGCCTTCATCGCACAAAAGTACATTTTTGCAGAAATTCGAACAGATATATTCAAGGTATGCTGATAGCATATATATTTGTTCAAACAAACAATGTCCTTCTAGAAAGAGGATAATGCACGTAGCTAAAAATTAAAACGAAATAAAAAAATGAAATTAAAAAATTTTACCATTCTCACTTTTGCATTAATCGCCGGTTATATCACCTTAAACTCCAGTAGCGGCGGTATTACCAGTTCTGATTATACAGGCAGCCCACAGGGAGGAAGTGCCAATTGTACTCAATGTCATACAGGAACGGCTTCTAACTCCAGTGTGATTATCATGGTGAAGGATTTCGCCACAGGTGTTCCGGTATCTCAATACGAATTGGGACAAACCTATACGATTGATATTATCTTGTCTGATGCATCAAATCCGGTTGCTACAGGGTTTCAGTCAACATTATATACCGGTGCATCTTCTGCCCATCCGGGTACTTTGACTGCCAATACCGGTTCGAAAATTCAGGGAAGTTTTGCCACACATACTTCAAAAACTAGTGCCACAGTGAGCAGCTCAACTTACAAATGGAGTTATAATTGGACCGCACCTTTAACGACTACAGCAACAGTGAATATTTATGCTTCTTGTAATTCAGCCAATAATGATATGAATTCTACAGGTGATGTGATCTACACAGGTTCTCTTGCATTACAACAAAAAGTAACTCCGGCAAGCATTCAAGAATCAGATGATTTAAAAAATGCAGTGCAATTATTTCCGAATCCTGCTGTGAATGATTTACAGGTTCAAATCCAGAATGGGTTTAAGGGCATGAATAATTATCGAATCATGGATTTATTTGGTCGGGTGGTACGTACTCACCAGAGTGCATCTGCCCAAACAGCTATTTCATTGGACGGCTTGGCTTCGGGACAATACATCCTCATGATTAGTCAGGGTACTGACATCGCCATGAAATCTTTCAGCAAACAGTAATCAAGAAAAGAAATCTATAGAAGGATCGGGCAACCGGTCCTTTTCTTTTGGAATAAATGAATGAAAAGAGAATTTGTAATTGAAAGACAACTTTGATAGATTCAATGTAAATTTGGGCCGCAAAAAAATATATCATGAGTGCAAGTACGCTAGAAGAAATAATGGATCATTCGGCCGACCACATGTCAAAGGCAATTGTACATCTCGAAGCGGAAGTTTTAAAGATTCGCGCCGGTAAAGCAACGCCACAAATGCTTGATGGTTTGGTGGTTGAATATTACGGTTCTCCAACACCCATTGCACAGGTCGCCAATATCACTTCAGTAGATGCGCGAACCCTCACAATACAACCTTGGGAAAAAAATATGCTGGCCCCTATTGAAAGGAGCATTATGGCTGCGAATATTGGAGTGACTCCACAGAATGACGGGGTGATGATTAAATTATTTCTGCCGCCTCTTACTGAAGAACGTAGGAAGGAATTTGTGAAAAAGGTTATGGCCGAGGGCGAACATGCCAAAGTTGCTGTTCGGAATATTCGTCGGGATGCGATGGAGGGGATTAAAAAACTTCAAAAGGATGGATTGAGTGAAGATGAAGCAAAAGTGGCTGAGGCACGTGTACAGGCCATGACCGATAAAAAAATGATTGAAATTGACAACCACTGTTCGGCCAAAGAAAAGGAATTAATGACCGTTTAATGTTTGATGCGCTTCGGCAATATCTCGAAGGGAATTGGCTCTTGGCCATTTCAACCCCGATTTATACGGTCCTAATTGTATTGGAGGTATTTCTCAGTCAATCGCGACGCCTGAACTTCTACTCATTTCGCGAAACCCTCATTAATTTTTGGCTCAATATTGCGAATACCATGTTGGGCCTGGCCATAAAAGGAGCTGTCTTGTTGCTGATGGGCTTCATTTATCAATATCACTTCATACAATGGCATGAGGGCCTGCTCTATTGGGCATTGTTATTTTTAGGTCTGGATTTGTGTTTCTATATTGAACATCGATGCGAACATTATTCCCGCATTTTGTGGGCTATTCATGTGACCCATCATTCTTCCGTTGAGTTTAATTTGACCACAGGTTTCCGATCTTCTGTTTTCAGGCCATTCATTTCGTTTTTCTTTTTTATTCCACTTGTCTTTTTGGGATTTCATCCGATGCATATTTTATTGATGGATGCCATCTGTCAGATTTATGGAATCGTCGTTCATACACGTTTTGTAAAAAAAATGCCGGCTTGGTTCGAATTGGTATTTGTGAGTCCATCGCATCATCGCGTGCATCATGCAAGCAATGTGATTTATTTGGATAAAAATATGGGCATGGTACTCATCATTTGGGATCGTCTGTTCGGTACTTTTCAGGAGGAACTCGATACGTTTGTACCGGTATATGGCTTGACAAAAAATCCCGAACATCGGCATCATCCACTGTGGATTATTTTTCATGAATGGATTGATTTAGGAAAAGCGTTATCAAAACCCCAATCCTGGTTAAATCGCCTGAAAATATTGCTGATGCCGCCCGGTTGGTCGGCTGATGGCAGTACCAAAACCTCCAAACAATTAAGAGAGGCCATGCATTCAGAGTTTATTCATCCTGAATCAAAGTAATCAAGGCTTTTTTTCCCTGACAAAGAACGAGTTTGCCACTTACCCATTTCCAAGTATTTGTTTTTGCAAGTAACTTGAATAATAAATCTTCATCAGTCATCCATTGTTCGCAGTGCATTTCTGTGCGTAAGAGGTCATGAATAGCCAGCTGTCGATTTTTAACGGCCCAGTGACCGGCAATTTGATTACATCCCACAAAGGCTCGAAAATCTTCTGCTTTTTTAAATTCGATGAAACTTGCTTTAAATGTGTTCTTGCGCATCTTTCGATCTTGGAGCATAGCGGTTATCTTGTATTTGCCAACAATAAGTGGGCTTTTGGTGGATTTTTGAGCAAGGCATGATGATGGCAACCAACAAAAAGTACAAAAGAGTAAAATCCAAAAAAGTGAAAAGAATTTCATGATATGCGAAGTTATTCCGACGAAATTACTACGAGCGAAGACCTGTTATTGAAACATTCTTACCTTGTGGCAAAAAAGCCGTTCCAATTCAGGTATTAGTCATTTCTTAACCGCTCACAATTCGATTCTCCATATATATCAGCTAACTTTGCAAACTTTGTAAATACGTATGGAAATCAGAAACATCGCTATCATCGCCCACGTTGACCATGGAAAAACCACTTTGGTCGATCGCATTTTGCATCAAACCAATGTATTCCGCGCCAATCAGGAATCTGGTGAATTAATCATGGATAATAACGACTTGGAGCGTGAAAGAGGGATTACCATCTTCTCTAAAAATGCTTCAGTAGTTTACAAAGGCGTTAAAATCAACGTGATTGATACGCACGGGCATGCTGACTTTGGTGGTGAAGTGGAAAGGGTATTAAAAATGGCTGATGGGGTAATTTTGTTGGTAGATGCTTTTGAAGGACCCATGACTCAAACACGATTCGTATTGCATAAGGCTCTGCAATTGTATTTGAAGCCTATTGTGGTCATTAATAAAGTTGACAAGCCGAATTGACGACCTGATGAGGTGCATGATGCCGTATTTGATTTGTTTTTTAATCTTGATGCCTCTGAAGAACAATTAAATTTCCCAACTTATTATGGTTCGGGGAAAAATGGATGGTTCAATTTTGAAAACTCGCAATGCGACGATATTACCCCACTTTTAGATGGGATCATTGAGCATGTACCTCCTCCAAAAATAAGTGAAGGTCCGCTCCAAATGCAGATAACCTCATTGGATTATTCTTCATTTCTTGGACGAATTGCTGTAGGCCGTGTTGCAAGAGGTAAAATAGTGGAAGGTCAGCAAGTAGTATTAATTGCCGAAGATCTGAGTAATCGTAAAATTAAGGTAAGAGAATTGTACACTTTTGAATCTCTGGGTAAAAAGAAAGCCACAGAGGTTGAAGCAGGAGATATTTGTGCGGTGGTGGGAATAGAAGATTTTAATATTGGAGATACCATCTCAGATGCTGAAAATCCGGAGGCACTTCCGTTTATTAAAGTGGATGAGCCAACCATGAATATGTTGTTCAGTATCAATAATTCACCTTTTTTCGGAAAGGATGGAAAGTTTGTGACCAGCAGGCATGTTCGTGATCGATTGATGAAAGAAACGGAAAAAAATCTCGCATTGCGTGTAGAAGATACAGACAGTGGAGATAGCTTTTTGGTGTATGGTCGGGGCATTTTGCATTTAGGGATTTTAATTGAAACGATGCGTCGTGAAGGTTATGAATTAACTGTTGGTCAACCACAGGTTATAACCAAACAAATTGATGGCGTAAAATGTGAACCCTATGAGATTTTAGTCATCGATGTTCCAATGGATTATTCGAGCAAAGCCATTGATTTAGTTACCCGACGTAAAGGGGAATTATTGGTCATGGAAACCAAAGGAGATATGCAACATCTTGAATTTGAAATTCCTTCTCGCGGATTGATTGGTTTAAGAACTCAAATGCTCACCGGAACAGCAGGTGAGGCTGTGATGGCGCATCGATTTAGTGAATACAAACCATGGAAGGGCATGATACCCGGTAGAAATAACGGGGTGCTCATTTCTAAATTTAATGGTTCATCTACTGGATATTCCATCGTTAAACTACTGGACAGAGGTACATTTTTTGTAGATGCGTGAGAAGAGTGTTATGCGGGAATGGTTTTGGCTGAAAATATCAAACCGGGTGATTTACTGGTTAATGCAATTGAAGGAAAAAAATTGACCAATCACCGTGCCAGTGGAAGTGACGACGCCAATAAAATTGCCCCTAAGAAATTGATGACACTTGAAGAGTGTATGGAGTATATCGAACAGGATGAATGCATTGAGGTAACACCAAATTTTATCCGTATGCGAAAAATACATCTAAATGAAGATGATCGTAAAAAGTTTCAAAAGCAAATGCAAACCGAAGCTGTTTAAATTTTTGGTATGAATTTTCGTAATTTGTTTTTATTGCTTCTGCTGATTGTCAGTATAACGGCCTGTAAAAGCCGGCAAAAGTTGTCTTCTTCACTTCATCAAGGAGCTATCGTTTATCCTGAAGGTTTTTGGAATTTAGTTTATGTGAGCGGTCCATCGAAAAGTATGGACGCCTTGTATGCGGCGCAAAAACCTGAATTGAATTTGCGTTTTAAAGATAGTTTGATTAGTGGGAATAATGGATGTAATATGTATCATGGAAGGTTCTCTTACATAGGGCATCGAATCGATTTTTCTCAACCACTTATGAGCACCAAAATGGCCTGTAAAGGTGGTGGAGAGACGTTATTTATGGAGACACTCAAAAAAATTAATCAATGGAGTGTTCGAAACGATAGCTTGATTTTTAAAATGGGTAGTTTGGAAATGATGATTTTTGTCAGACAATAAAGTGTTTTACCGGGGGGATTTGTATTAGATCAATAAATTTGGCTAAACAACTATCCACTTGGTGAATAATTGGTCATCCGTTGATTTACCTGGGTATTATAAATTGGTCATCCAGTTTTTTATTTTCTGTAAAGTTTGAAATAATCCGGAGTTTATTTTTTCAATGGAGCGATACGATACTTCTTCTCCCATGAAGTTTTTGAAAAAACGATCAATTTGAGTTAGCATACTCCCTTCAAATTCGAAATATTTTTTTCCCAGGTTGCAGCTGATTTGAATGGCTTCCCACAGCAGGAAGCTCATCCCGCCCTGTTTATAATACTATGGATTGCTTCCTCCGCTAAGATAATAAGCACGTTCATGATCATAAACTAAAATCATGGCAGCATGTAGCTGTTGTTGTTGATCTTCAATAATGAGTATTTGACCGCATTTTTTTTCCTGAATGAGTTGGCTTACTTTTTCAAAAATCAGCTTTTCTACTGGCGGCTTGCGCTTTTGTTTGTGAAATGTTTTTTCATACAATTGATAGAACTCATCCAAGTTTTTTGCCGGACGGCATTTTAATGCATTTCGTTCTGCTTTGCGAATTTGTC
>DAIRSC010000033.1:0-1805 GCA_036804585.1 Chitinophagaceae bacterium | reverse complement strand
GAGGGTTTGAAATTTTTAAATATTTCAAGAGGCTCACGTAAGGTTAAAAGATTGGTTCTTTTTTGATGGATATTAAATGGTAAAGTGAAATTATTCAGGTATTCCGGCCTTAGATCAATGTTTAAGTAGTCGCACTCAGGGAAATGTTTAAAAAGGTCGAGTAACAGAACCTCTTCCAATTGAGGTGAAAATTTGCCGGAAAAAATGAAACCGGAATATGGGGTAAGGTGTGGGTTTCTGATTAGTCGAAAATGCAGTTTGCGTTCGATTGAAAATGGGAAAAAAATATAATCTTTATCCACTTTACCCATTGCTACATCCCAATCGTCGGTTACGGCATCCCACCAATATGCTTCATGGAAAAGCGGAACCTGATGTTTTTGACAAAAGGATCGGTATATGGATTTTGTATCAGTCAAAACGAATCGCTTTTACCGGACTAATATGTCGGATTATGAAACTAGGGATTAACAAAAGCAGAAAGCATACCGATGCGGTTAATCCGGCAATAAACAATAAGTTACCTGCATGAATAGATACCGGAACGGTTTTAACGTAATAGGTAGATTCATCCAAGGTGAATAATCCAAATTTTTGCTGCAATAAACACATGCTGACACCCATAACCGATCCGATAAAGATTCCCATGAATACGATATACATACAAGCATAAATAAAAATGCGCTGTATGTCAAAATATGCCATTCCCATTGCTTTAAATACACCCACCATTCGTGTTCGTTCCATGATGAGAATGAGAATAGCCGTGATCATATTGATGATGGCGATAATCATCATGATAAAAAGAATAATTTTCTCATTCATTTTCATCATATTCAGCCAGGAAAACACATTACCGAATCGCTCCTGTATGGTATAAGTTTGTAATGGCGCTTTGGCAAAATTTTCATAAATATTGTCCCGAATGGAACGAACGAGTTTTTTGTCAAGAGTATTGATTTCATAACCCTGAACAAGCTCTTCCGTTTCGTCATTCACCGCTCTTATTAGGGCACCATCACAGATTACCATCGTTTTATCAAAATCCTCCAACCCCGTTGCATAAATTCCCTGAACCCGAATTTTCCTTATTTTAGGTTGTAAGGCATCTGTTTTTACAAAATATAGAAAAATTTGATCCCCGACTTTCAGGTTTAACAGACGGCTTAAAGTGGACGAAATCATCACCTGATTGGAATATGCAGATTCTCCGCTTTCAATGAGTTGGCCCGATTGCAGAAAAGGACCCATTTGCTGTTGTATTTCTTTAGGGTGATAACCTTTCAATACGATGCCTTGTATTTCAGTTGGGGTTTTTATCAGGGCCGATTGAATACGATAAGGAATCACAGAACGAACACCGGGAATTTGTTTCAGTTGCTGATGAAGATTGAGGTCGTAACTGATTTTTTCGTCATTGAGCAGATTTCCCGGATCGGGTATAAAATTGGTGACATGAATTTGTCCCCAGCATGCATAAAATTTTTCAGTAATCACTTCCTGATATCCTCTGGTAATGGCTGTGCCAATAATCATGACACAGACACTAAGTGATACTGCAATGAGCGCAATACGAATAATGAATGCAGAAAAACTTTTTTGGCTGTATAAAGACAATCTTCTGGCAACAAAAAAAGGTAAATTCATTCCGCTATAAAAGTAAGACCGAAAATTTCAATTCATACTAATTTATTGTACATACACAAAGGGGTATCTGTTAATCCTTTTTTATGCGATAGGGAAGACAAAATGAGACCATTGCAAAAGTCATTTGGCAAAAAAAGTTCAAGGCTTTTTGAATTTTT
>DAIRSC010000032.1:0-14381 GCA_036804585.1 Chitinophagaceae bacterium | reverse complement strand
AATGATCAACAAAATAAATCAAAACTTAAAAATTCAAAAAGCCTTGAACATTTTTGCCAAATGACTTTTGCAATGGTCTCATTTTGTCTTCAACTTGGACATAGTCCGGCCCTTCTTGAATAACGAGGCAGAAGTAATCGTCCCTGCACTAGCCAGGAGGTCAAATCCGGCTTTCGTTTTGGTAAAATTAGAAATCCTACATGTGCTGGCATACGTTCGTCCTGTGATGAATCCTATTGCCGGAATACCTGTTAAAGTAAGGTGGTACTTGTATTTTGTACCGTGGCAATAACAACCGTGTTTGGCTAGTGCTGTGACTCCACCACTGCTTAGATTTAAAAAAATACTCATGACCATACCGCTAACAGCCAAACGCGACTAAGGTAAAGTTTTAATTTTCATATTTGTAATTTTCTTTAAGATAGATTTCCTCCGATAATCCGATAAAACACCAAGTAACAGAGACGAAAATTGGAGGAAACCATTTATTCGATGTTTAGACCGAACCAACTACTTTAAACAAACCAGCCCCAAGAATGGGGCCGGTTTTAGCTGAATATAAAACTACAAAAAACTGTCTTAAATTATTTCGTACAAAAAAGTGCAGGCTTATGATCCTGTGGAATAGGCCTGGCAGGCGCTGGAAGTCCACGGGCAATTAATAAGATTCCCATTAAAGCATACATGAACGGGAATATGGAATTTAATCGTTGACGAATGGCCCGTGTAATCCATTGCGAGAAAAATAAAATACTCCACATGGCAGGTAAGGTTCCAAAACCAAAAAACATCATAAAAACCATACTATTCATGACACTACCTGATGCAAATGCAGTAACCAATGCCGCGTAAACCAATGCACAAGGTAAAAGTCCGTTGAGGAAACCAATGATGAATACATCGATGTTCCGGCCAGACTGCATCCTTGAAGCAATCAATTGACTTACCTTCTTAATCCATTTATCCGGCAAAATTTGTATCGCCTTTTTTCGTTGCAGAACAAAAATGACGACAGCGCTTAACAACATTAAAATGCCGACTGAAATAGAAAAACTTGATTGCCATGTAGCTGGAATCACGAATGCACTACCCGCACCTATACCGGCACCTAAGAGTGTGTAAGTGGTCACTCTGCCAAGATTATAGGTTAAAGCCAGAAATAATTTCTCCCATTTGGATTTGATATTTACCGGCAAAGCCATCGCCAATGGACCGCACATACCTATACAATGTGTGCTGCCAATGAGGCCCATGAACCATGCTGATAAAATCCAGTATATCACAGGAATAATTTTGTTTCGGTATAGTATGATTCCTGACCACTTTGCCAGTTCACCTGCACGGAATAGGCTCCGGATCTGCCGGAAACATCAATGATTTGCACACCGCTTTCATCCAAGTTTAAATCCATTTCGGCATCCTTGGTTTTGTCGCCGGCATAATAAAGTTTTACGGTTCCGGTTAAAGAGGTTGCCGTTAAATCAGATGGGAAGTCTACTTTTAATTGCCCGGGTTCATTCGATATTTTTACTTTACTCTCCAGGCGAGCATAATTCTCGGCCTTATCCATTTTATCCTGATGTTTGAGTTCTTCCTGGTAATAATTTTCAGTTACCAAATCCAAAGGTGTTTGAACACTCCTGACTGCGAAGTAAACCATCATGCTAACGAAAGCAGTGAGGACTAACATTAATTTGTGAAACCAATTCATAGTTTTAATTTTATTTATTCTACCGGTGCCATAAAGGTGGTCTTTTGTTCTTTCAACAATTCATCATTTCCATATATTGCAATCAGCAGATCTGTTTTTGAAGCTGGTATTTTATTGTTCGGGATGACCACAAAAAACTGTCCGCGTTTTTCTTCTTCGGCAGGAATCGTCAAAGACGGATTACCAATGATTTTAATTTCGCCCGATTGATTCATGAGTTTAAACTCCAACTTCATCGGTTTGTTTTTCTTATTGGTCACATTGAAATTATACAAGTTGCTCGTTGTGCCATCTGCATTTTCCTGATAAAACTGCCCCGGCGTGCGTAGCACAGAAGCATCAATTGAAGAATGGCTCATGAACGTAAAAGTCAGCAGCCCTAATAAAATGAGCAAGACCGCCGAATAAGCCATCAAACGGGGTGAAAACCAATTGGTTTTTTTGCCGGTGGAAATATTGTTTTCAGAAGCGTACCGAATCAGGCCTAAAGGTTTATTGATTTTAGCCATGATATCATCACAGGCATCAATACAAGCTGTGCAATTCACACATTCCAATTGTGTACCATTCCGAATATCGATACCGGTAGGGCATACATGCACACAGGCTTTACAATCAATACAATCACCCGTTTTCTGCAGCTCATTCTTTTGCACTTTCCCCCGGGGCTCGCCTCTGACATAGTCGTAGGCAACCACGATGGAATTTTTATCCAACATCACACCTTGCAGTCTGCCGTATGGACAAGCCACAATACAGATTTGCTCGCGAAAAAATGCATAGACCACAAAGAATGCGCCTGAAAACAATAACATCGCCATCAATCCCATGATGTGTTTGGTGGCCGGCTCCGTCACAATTTGACGCACTTCGGAAATGCCAATGATATACGCTAAAAAGGTATGAGAAATAGCCAGGGCAATCAGATAAAAAATGACATATTTCAATGCACGTTTAAAGATCTTTTTCTGGTTCCATTCGCTTTTTGCCAAATTACGTTGCTGCTGAGCATCGCCATCAATCCAATATTCAATTTTGCGAAATACCATTTCCATAAAGATGGTCTGCGGACAGACCCATCCACAGAATAGACGACCGAATGCTACCGTAAACAAAACAATGAAAACGACAAAAGTGAGCATGGCAATACCGAACACGATGAGATCTTGAACGCCAAAATGTAATCCGAAAATAATGAACTTGCGTTTGATCACATTAAGCATGAATAATGGCTCACCTTCATATTGCAACCAGGGCAATCCGAAAAATACGATGAGATAAACCCAACTCAGTGCAGAACGAATGCGGTAAAAGAACCCTTTTGGTTTTTTTGCAAAAATCCATTTCCGGCTGCCATCGTCCTCAATCGTTGTGATGGTATCTCTAAAATTCTCCTTATCCGGATCGATGATTGCTGACATGATTATTTACTTTATTGTGGAATCTGAAACTGCCGTATTTCCGGAAGTGGAATCTGCCGGCGCAGCAGCATCTAAGGGCGCTTCTACTTTCAATAAATCACCTTGAGGTTCTTTACCAGCCACATTTTTCCCACTCATATTTTTTAGAATAAAAGAAGTCACTGCCTGCATATCAGCCGGCTTAATATCCGATTGCCAGGAGCGCATTCCTTTTGCAGGAATCCCATACTTAATGGATTTGAAAATGCTTTTTACATCACCACCATGTAACCAATATGCATCCGTCAGATTCGGGCCAACGCCACCCTGACCTTTATCGCCATGACAAGCCACACAATTGGTTGCATAAATTTTTTCACCCTGTGCGATGACACCCGGATCCTCAATCACTTTTACTGAATTTTCATCCACCAATGCACCTGCTTTTTTGATATACTCGGCCTTATCCGCTTCACCTTGCGCAAGTTGATTTTCGTATTCCTGAATTTGCAGCGGACTCGCTTCAATCACATGATAATCTACCCAATAATACACGGCAAAGAGAATAGTGAAAATAAACATATACTTGAGGAACGGAGGCATGCCGTTATCCAATTCCTGAATGCCATCATAATCATGATCTGTTAATAGTTCGGCATCTTTTTCCAAAGGAATATCATTCCCCATCATGGCATTAAACTGCAACCATTTAGGCAACATGGAGCCGAAAGGTTTGATGAGTTCTTTTCTTACCAAGAAAACGTACAACACATTACAGAGTACCAATAAAGCAATGAACTCAAATATCAGTATCCCCATCATTAACCAAAAAATGGTACTCTCCATGCCGAACGTCATTGAAGGTCCTTGCACAGCAGGCGCAGCATCCTGGGCAAAAGCAGAGGAACTCAAAAGCAGTAAAGGCCAAATGAGCATTGTACCACTTCTACGTTTGCGCCAGATTGAAGCAGTATCCTCTTCAATCAAGGTTTTAACGATTTTACCTAAAACAAATATGACACTGAGCAAGATCACCGAAGTGATAAACATGATCAGAAAATTTCCATTTCCCCAAATACTCGCCGAAGCAGTGGGTGCCGGTACGGTTGAAGCAGGAGCAGCATCTTGCGCAAAAATGGATTGATTGATCAGCGACAATACTACCAAGAGCAAGCCTGATTTGATAGCGTTAAACATAGTCTTCATCGGATAATCGGATTTATTCGTTTTCGAATGGGATATTTTTAATTCTTTGGATGGCCTTTTTATCATAGCGAACTACATAAACCAAAAGTCCAATAAAGAAAGTGAAGAAAATCAAGAGAGAAATCAGTGGAAAGATGCCCACCCCTTCAATGGATTTTAAATAATTAATAAATTTCATGTGTTTAAAATTTTAGGGTGATCAATTATGGTGCAACAGCCACCGGGTTATTTTTGATATCGGTTCCCAATCTTTGCAAATAAGCAATCATAGCGATGATTTCTTTATTCTCCAGTTTGGTGATACCCTCTGTTTTTATCATTTTCTGAACGTCAGAGTCAGCCATCAATCCTTTGGTAATAGCTTCTGCCTGTTTTTTAGAATCTTCTATGGCCAACTTTTCAAATCCTTCGGCATACGGAACGCCTAATGTGCGCATAGCATTGATTTTAGATTCCATCGTACTCATATCCAAATCATCTGTAAACATCCAAGGGTAGGCTGGCATAATAGAACCGGTTGTAATCCATGAAGGTTCGTACATATGTTTGAAATGCCATGAATCCGGATAACGACCACCTTCACGATGCAAATCCGGTCCGGTGCGTTTTGAACCCCACTGGAAAGGATGATCATACACAAATTCTCCCGCTTTTGAATATTCGCCATAACGTTCTGTTTCATGGCGGAATGGACGTACCATTTGTGAGTGACAATTATAACAGCCCTCACGGATGTATAAATCACGACCTTGTAATTCTAGGGGTGTATAAGGTTTTACACTGCTAATGGTAGGGATATTTGACTTCACGAGGAAGGTTGGAACAAATTCTATCACACCACCAATCAACACCATCACCAAACTGAGTATCAATAGTTGAATCGGCCGGCGCTCAATCCAACGATGCCAGTGCTCACCTTCGTGTGCAGTTGTTGCATTGACCAATACAGGAGCAGATGCAGCTTCTTCGGCTTGTAGTTGCCCGGATTTAATCGTTTTGATTAAATTGTACAGCATCACCACGTATCCAGCCAAATAAATTGTACCACCTATACCTCGTAATAAATACAATAACTTAATCCTTACTAAGGTATCCATAAAAGTATAACGTAAGGTGCCATCCGGCGTAAATTCGCTCCAGCTTAAGCTTTGAGAGAACCCAGCCCAATACATAGGAATCGCATATAAAAGAATTCCCAATGTACCTAACCAGAAATGAGTATTCATCAATGATTTAGAGTAGATACTTGTTTTAAATAACCGAGGTATTAACCAATATAAAATCGCAAAAGTTAAAAAACCATTCCAGCCAAGTGCTCCTACGTGCACGTGCGCAACGGTCCAATCGGTAAAGTGAGAAATCGCATTTACATTTTTAAGCGACAACATGGGTCCTTCGAAGGTACTCATACCATAAGCGGTAACGGCTACCACCATAAATTTCAAAATGGCATCTTCACGTACTTTATCCCATGCACCACGCAAAGTGAGCAATCCGTTAAACATACCACCCCATGATGGTGCAATTAACATGATAGAGAACACTGTTCCTAAAGATTGAGCCCAATCAGGCAATGAGGTATACAATAAGTGATGCGGACCTGCCCAGATATAAAGAAAAATAAGCGCCCAGAAGTGAACAATGGAAAGGCGATAAGAGTATACGGGGCGATTGGCCGCTTTTGGTAAGAAGTAGTACATCACCCCCAAATAAGGAGTTGTCAGGAAAAATGCCACCGCATTATGACCATACCACCATTGAACCAAGGCATCTTGAACACCTGCAAACAAGGAATAACTTTTAAACAATGATACCGGAATCTCAAATGAATTCACGATGTGTAACATGGCTACTGTAACAAATGTGGCGATGTAAAACCAAATTCCCACATAAAGATGTTTTTCCCGACGTTTTAAAATAGTTCCGAACATATTTACCCCAAATACCACCCAGATCAGGGCAATCAGGATATCGATAGGCCATTCCAGTTCGGCATATTCTTTACCGGTTGTGATACCAAATACCAGTGTTAGAGCCGCCAGAACAATGATGAGCTGCCATCCCCAAAAATGAATTTTACTCAAAGCATCACTAAACATGCGGGCTTTTAGAAGCCTTTGCAAAGAGTAATACACACCCATAAAAATTCCATTTCCGACAAAGGCAAAAATCACTGCATTGGTATGCAATGGCCGTATACGCCCAAAAGTGGTGTAGGCAAATTTGAAATTCAAGGCCGGATAATACATTTGAAAGGCGGCCAGCAAACCAACCAGCATTCCTACTATTCCCCAAAGCATCGTGGCATAGGCGAAATTTTTTACAATGCGATTGTCATAATTAAAGTGTTGCATTTCCATGTTCTTCAGTTTTTTAGGATGGATTTTGAGGTTGTTCGTCGTCGAATAAAATACGGATAGAAGGCGTATGCATATCGTCATACTGCCCTTTACGAGTACTCACAATAAATGCTATTAGAAAGCTAACCGCAACGGTCAGACTAAAAGCAATTAATAATATCATTGCACTCATGGTTTGTTGTTTTTTGTAATTGAGTTCAAAAATAGTTTGGCACAATACCCTGCACAATGAGGAATGTCAACATTGTGCATGATAAAAATCATATTTGTAAATTTTGTTGTTTAGCGAAGTATCTGGACATAAAAAAACTGATACCAACAATACTGACTGTGCTCATCGGCATCAGAATAGCGGCAACAACCGGAGTCAGCATACCTTGTACGGCGAAATACAATCCGACCAGATTATACATCACCGAAAAAGTAAATGCAAGTAATAAAGTGGTTCTACCTTGTCTTATATACTTCATGAGAGCCGGTAAATTTTTTAAGCCCTTTGCCTCAAGGATCACATCACAGGGAGGTAAAAAATGATGCTGATTTTCTATCACAGCAACCCCAACATCACTTTTACTAAAGGCATTGGCATCATTGAGTCCGTCGCCCAACATCATCACCGTTTTTCCTGTTGATTGCCAAGCTTCAATTTGATTGGTTTTTTGTTCAGGTAATTGATTAAAAAATAAGTGAGACTCACCAAATACAGGCATCAGATTTTTACGTTCAGCATCAGCATCTCCACTTAAAAGATAGATGTCATGTTGTTTTTTTACCTCCAACAACATATCCAGTATACCGGAACGATATTGATTTCTGATTTCAAAATAGCCAAGTACTTCTCCGTTGATTTCTGCAAAAACACTGGCATGTTCCTGGGCAATATTTCGTTTCAGACCCATCCATTGTTGACTTCCCAATCGGATTCGCAGCTTACCACATGTACCTGCTATGCCCTGCCCCTCATGATATGCAAAATCACTGATCTCCGTTTTTGAAACCCGTCCAATATATTGACTCACGGCACAACTCAGGGGATGAATGGATAAATTAGCCAATGCACCCAAGGCTTCCCACTCGTATCCTTTGACTGTTCGACCGATAAAATCGACAGATGACTCACGGGTTGAAGTGAGCGTTCCTGTTTTATCAAAAACCATAGTATCAATGTTTCGAATGCGCTCCAACACTGCTGCGTTCTTTACAAAACAACCGTTGGCCGACAAAATAGTGAGCATATTCCCATAGGTGAAAGTGCTACATAAAAGCAATGCACAGGGACAAGCGATAATCCACACGGTCATGAGGGCCGTCAACCCAATTTGATATTCACCGCGAAACATCCAAAAAATACAAGCTACTGTTCCGATGAGCAGAACGGCCACTGAAAACCAGAAGCTCATCCATTCGGTGGTGAAAAGTGTATTGCTTTTGAACTTATCCTGTTGCTGACCGTTCCACAATTGGGTGACATAACTTTGATTGGGCTTTTTGCTGATTCGCATTTCTGTCAAACCACTTTTTTGAATGGCACCGGCGTATATCAATTCATTGCGATGTTTTTCAACCCAATGACTTTCACCCGTTACAAAACTATAATCAAACCAGGCCTGTTCTGATAAAAGTATAGAATCTGTCGCAACGATTTCTTGTTGACGAACCCGAATATCATCCCCAATTTCAAGATTAGTTACCGGTGTGCTTTCTTCCTTTCCATCCACCCATTTGTTGACAGCAATTGGGAGGTATGAAGCAATGTTGCGTTTAAAGGTGAGATATTTATAACTCCGATTTTGAAAAAAACGACCCAACAGCATGAAGAATACGATACCACTCATACTATCCAGATAACCCATTCGACTTTCAAATACAATCAGATAAACACTGGTTACAAAAGCAACCACAATAGCTAATGTAATAGGTACATCAATATTGATTTGCCGCTGTTTGAGATTCTGTATAGAACTCACAAAAAATTCGCGGGCTGAATAAATTAAAACCGGCAAAGACAATGCCAGCGAGAGATAGTTAAAGACATGGTTGAGATATTTTTCGTTGAAAAAATTGCCATCAGAAAAGTAATCCGGCAGACTTAACATCATGATATTTCCGAAACAAAATCCGGCGATACCGATTTTATAAATTTCGGAACGAAATAATTTTTTCTCTGCTTTTGGTCCCAGGCTCTCAGCATTTAACTGCGGTTCATAGCCAATTTTTTTCAAGAGAATCACCACTGCTTTGAGTGATATTTTTTCGGTATCAAAAACAACTTGAATTGTTTTTTCAAGGAAACGAACCCTGGCTGAAATGACACCCTCATGCATGCGATACAAATTTTCGAGTAACCAGATACAGGAACTACAATGCATGTGAGGAAGCACAAATTCTGCATGGCAGTGCGTTCCTTCCCGAAAATGAATGAGGCTATCCTGTACTTCTTTTTTATCTAAAAAATCGTAATAAGCCGGCACCTGATCACCGGACTGAGAAATCCCGGGATGTTCAGTCAGGGAATAATAGTTGCACAATTGATTGGCACTGAGAATCTCATACACCGATTTACAGCCTGCGCAGCAAAAGTGTTTGTCGTCAAATGCAATTGTGTCGGCCTGACAAGAGTCACCACAGTGATAACATTGCAGGGATGTTTGTTTATCGGTAATACCGGACATGGGATTTAAATTCAGCACCACAAAGATGCCAAGGCCCGGCAAGGTATTCTATGACGCATGTCACCGTTCTACCTGATAAATATCATGTTCGTGCGGATTAGTCATACAAATGAGCAGTCGTGTATAAATGCTCGAAATCGACAATACGAATTTTTTTATGATCCAATTCGATGATGCCTTCCTTCTTAAAATCACTTAAAATGCGAATGAGCGATTCGGTAGCAGTACCAACGAGATTGGCCAGTTCTTCACGGCTCAAAACCACATTGAGGGTAGCCCCATCTGCTTCGAGCCCATATTTGTTCTTGAGTACCATGAGGGTTTCAGCTACCCGTTCTCGAACCGGTTTTTGCGCCAGTTCACTGATTTTACTTTCGGCATTTTTTAAATCACTCGATAACAATGAAATCATCTTTTTGTAGATGTTGACATTATTTTCCATGATTTGTTTTAATGCTTCACGGGGAACATAGCAAAGGGTCGTCTCTTCCAATGCCGCAGCGCCGCATTGATAACTTTCCTCACTCAACAAGGCGCGATAGCCCACCACGTCTGCATCTGCTGCCAGTCGAACAATTTGTTCTTTACCTTCGCTGCCTCTGCGAAAAATTTTAACCTTGCCTTTTTTGATACAATACAAGCCATGGGGTTTGGTGTCCTGTAAAAAAAGCACCTGCCCTTTGTGTAATTGCACAATAGACTTCTCGTAATTCAGGAAATCAAATTGATCATCACTTAAATCAGAGAAGACAGAAATTTTACAATTCGGGCATTCCCGGCAGTCATAACTGCAATGTCCAATATCCATCGTTTTTTAGTCTTTACTCAGCGCTTCAAAGTTAATATTTGAAAGCATAAAACATACATTTCCAAGGAGAAAGCTTAAATTATTTGTTTTGATTTCAGTTCGAGGTATTTATTCACCACCTGAACACTGAGCGTTTTGGGTTCGGAAAAGATGGTCAAAATGCCCATGTTACGTAATTCAGTAACGATTTTTTTCTTCTCATGCAAAAACTTATCGGCAATGGTCTTAATATAAATGTCCTCTATATCATTACCTCTGTTTTCATGGATTTTGTTGATTTCTGTATTTTCGAAAAATACAATGCAAAGCAAGTGTTTTTGGTTCAAAGCCAGCAAATAGGGCAATTGCCGTTCAAAACCACTCCATGTTTCGAAGTTGGTAAATAACATCATCAAGCCCCGGTGAACCATCTTTTTGTTGACATATTTATACAAAGCCTCCAAATCACTCTCCAGGTATTGGGGTTGCTGTTTGTAAAGGGTTTCTAAAAAAGTATTAAAGTGTTTTTTCGATTTGGAAGCGGGTAAATGATCATTCACTTTTTCATTAAATGTGAGCAAACCTACCTTATCATTTTTTTGAATGGCGACGTACGAAAACATTAAAACCGCATTGATGGCATAGTCCAAGAGTGTCAAATCATCAAAAGGCATTTTCATCAAACGTCCTTTATCGATAAGGCAATAAATCTGCTGTGATTTTTCGTCCATTAAAGAAATCACCATGAGCTGATTCCTTCTGGCACTGGCTTTCCAGTTAATCATCCGGGAATCATCTCCCCGATTGTATTCTTTAATATGATCAAATTCGGTACTAAATCCCCGACGATATAAAATTCTATTCCCCGTATTTGTATTCAAATCCGGAATTGCCTGCAACGCATTTTTTTTTAATTGAATAAAAGAAGGATATACTTTAACCGTTTTTTCCTGCATAGCTGTGAAACGCTTACATACCAAGCCAATGCGGGTACTCGCAAATACATGGACATCTCCAAAATCATACTCTCCTCTCTGTGTGGGCCTTAATTGATATTGCAGAACCGTTTTACTTTGGCCCGGAATATCCTTATGAATCAGAAAATCGCGTTTTTGAAATTGTTCCGGTAATTCATCAATGATTTCGAGCTGCAAAGGAATAGGATATAAATTCGATAAACGCAATTGCACCGGATTGAAGTCCCCATTACTCAGGTGTTCATTCAATACCCGGTGAATATATAATTTTTTCCGAATCAAAAACAACAAAGTATAATCCAGCAAAGTAATTCCGGCGGCAAATAAAGCAAATGCTTTGGCTGCAATAAGCAAAATGGACAGAAAGTAAGCTGCAATAAACAAAATTGCGACGAAACCCCAGAGTAGAAAAAATCTACTTTTTAAAAATACATCATGCCAGGCGTGAGTAGGTTTCAATTGCAAGGAAATATTGGTCCAAGTTAATACCCTGTATCAAAACGACCAAAATGGAATAGATTAAAACCAGCGGATGGGGTTGCGCTTGGCTGACAAAATATAATTTTTGATATTCACCCAAAAGGCCAAAATAAAATAAAGGATGATGGGAGAGCCAAAAGTCAGGAAGGAGATATAAATAAACCACATCCGAATTCTTGAAAGGGAGATATTCAGCCTCTCGCCGATAGTGGTGCAAACACCGAACAGGCCCAATTCAAGAAATTCACGAAACCTTCGCATGACACAAATTTAAATGTAATTTCAGAATAATTTTCGGAAATTTCGGCTTGTTCTTGGCTTCCCGAAACAATGGGGTTGTGATCACATCTTCCTAAGGAATTGTCAAAAATGAGAAGTGAAAAGCCGAACACAACCAATTTCATAGGCAAACAACTATCTTTACGTCCTTAAACAACCGAAATGCAGCAAAACGACGCACAAAACCAATTGAACATTGAACTAACTGAAGATGTAGCTGAAGGACATTATTCCAATCTAGCCATCATCACCCATTCCAATGCTGAATTTGTAGTAGATTTTATTAGTGTAATGCCAAACGCGCCTAAGGCCAAAGTAAAGTCGCGCATTGTACTTACACCCCAACATGCGAAACGACTCCTCAAAGCACTGAATGAAAATATTAAAAAATTTGAACAAATCAATGGCATTATCAAAGACCTGGAACCGGTAGCCATGCCCATGAATTTTGGTGGACCCACTGCACAGGCCTAATTTCCTATGACAGATAAGATTATCATTTTAGATTTCGGATCGCAATACACACAGTTGATTGCCCGTAACATTCGGGAATTAAATATTTATTGTGAGGTTCATCCTTTCCATCACCCCATTGAGGCTGATGCACACCTGAAGGGAATTATTCTATCAGGAAGCCCCTCATCGGTGAATGATGAAGGCTCACCGATGGTCAATATTCCAGCTCTCAATGCCTTGGTACCTGTGATGGGTATCTGTTATGGCGCGCAGCTCACCACCAAAATATATGGTGGGATAGTTGGCAAATCTGCAACACGCGAATATGGCCGAGCACGCTTACAGGGTATTTTGCACAATCATCCGCTGATGAAAGGAGTACACGAGGAACAGCAGGTTTGGATGAGTCATGCAGATACGATTTTACAATTGCCGGAAAATGCAGAAGTGATTGCCTCAACGGAGTCGATACCGGTGGCCGCATTTGCGATGAAAAACACGATTCATCCTTTATATTGTCTGCAATTTCATCCGGAAGTTACCCATTCTGAAAACGGCAAACAAATGATCGCCAATTTCGTGGTGGATGTATGTGGTTGTCAGCAAGATTGGACTCCCGCTGCCTATATCGAAGAAACGGTGCAATCAATCCGCAATCAGGTTGGTGAAGGCAAAGTAATCATGGCGCTGAGTGGAGGTGTGGATAGCACTGTTGCTGCCACATTGATTCATCATGCCATCGGAAAAAACCTCTATTGTATTTTTGTAGATAATGGCCTGCTTCGTAAAGATGAGTTTAATCAAGTGATGGAGGCATACGCTGCGCTTGGGTTAAATGTAAAAGGAGTGAATGCCACCCATTTGTTTTACGATCGATTAAAAGGCGTCAGCGATCCGGAACAAAAACGAAAAATTATAGGTGGGCTCTTCATTGATGTTTTTCAGGAAGAAGCGGAAAAAATTACCGGAATCGGATTTTTAGGTCAAGGTACCATATACCCGGACGTGATAGAAAGCGTAAGTGTAAACGGTCCTTCAGCAACCATTAAATCGCACCATAACGAAGGTGGATTTCCGGAGAACATGCTCATGCAGCTGGTTGAGACACTTCGTTTTATATTCAAAGATGAAGTTCGTCGGGTGGGTCGTGCATTGGGACTACATGAAAGTTTTATCGCCCGCCATCCATTTCCAGGTCCCGGTTTGGGTATTCGAATTTTAGGGGCGGTTGATGCCGACAAAGTCAGATTACTGCAAGACGCAGACGCTATCTATATTCGACATTTGAAACAAGAAGGTCTGTACGATCAAATCTGGCAAGCCGGAACCATCCTATTACCCGTGCAAAGCGTGGGCGTGATGGGTGATGAGCGTAGCTATGAGTTCACAGTTGCCTTAAGAGCTGTTACAAGTATAGATGGAATGACTGCAGACTGGGCGCATATACCCTACGTCGTGATGGCCAATATTTCAAATGATATCATTAATCAGGTAAAAGGAATTAACCGGGTTGTATATGATATCAGCTCCAAACCACCTGCGACCATTGAATGGGAATAATTAATTTGAATAAAATTGTCATGAAAAACTTCCTTTCTTTATTTGTTGTCAGCCTCATTGCATGGCCTGCTCTGGCACAGCGTAAAATTATCACAGAACAGGATACCCAAACTGAAACCAGATCTTTCAGATATGCTCCTGCGCAAAAAAAGGAAAAATACAATATTGCCGTTTTATCCCCCATGTTTCTGGATTCGGTGGATTTAGAAAAAAACCTCACACGTATTCCCAAATTCATGATGCCCGGTATTGATTTTTATCAAGGTGTAAGAATTGCAGCCGACACCTTAGAAAATGCCGGATTTAAACTCAATTTATTTATTTATGACAGTAAATCGAATTACCTGAACATTCAGAGTTTGATTGACTCAGATAAGCTGGATTCTATGGATTGTATTATCGGAAATGCCGGTGTGAGTGATCTTAAACTGATTGCTGATTTTGCAAAACGAAAAAAAATCAACTTCATTTCAGCGGTATCTCCTTCCGATGC
>DAIRSC010000031.1:0-14389 GCA_036804585.1 Chitinophagaceae bacterium | reverse complement strand
GAAGTGACACATTTTGTATTTTCCTCTGAATGGTTTTGAAGGAATCACAAAATCTGATCGGCTAAACAAAAGATTACACGCCTGAATCTTGTCTGGCTTGCGGGGTGGACTACATTTGAATCCATTAAACATGCAAACATATATGGAAGCGATTAAATCAAAAATTCAACTTGTAGAAGATGACACGAACTTCGGTAAAGTTTTAAAGAATTACCTCGAACTCAACGATTATGTGGTCGAACTTGCCCGCGATGGAATTTTAGGACTGGCTGCATTTCGCAGAGAGAAATTTGATCTCTGTATTTTAGATGTGATGATGCCAAATCTCGACGGTTTCTCATTGGCCGAGGAGATTCGAAACATTGATCCGGATATCCCTTTATTTTTTTTAACAGCTAAAAATATGAAGGAAGATATCCTGAACGGTTATCGTTTAGGTGCCGATGATTATATCCTGAAGCCTTTTGATAGTGAAATCTTATTGCACAAAATCCGGGCTATCCTGAAACGAAATGTTGAACTGAACGAAAAACAGAATGAAAATTTTGAGTTCCATATTGGTAAATTTCATTTCAACAGCAAATTGCGAGAACTCAATATCAAAGAACAAAAATTCACCCTTTCACCTAAAGAGAATGATCTGCTGAAAATGCTTTGTGAGTATAAAAATGATTTGCTCCCACGTGAACAGGCCTTGAAAAAGATTTGGGGCAGTGATACTTATTTTAACGGACGAAGTATGGATGTGTATATTGCCAAATTGCGTAAGTTTCTGAAAGAAGATGAAACCGTGGAAATCGTGAATATTCACGGCAATGGCTTCCGATTGGTATGCGAGGAGGCCGAAGCTTAAGTGCATTTTGTGCAAAAAAACGATTCCTCTGATTCTGTATCAACATTATCTTGCTAACCTCAGCGTGGCAGGTTGTAAATTGCAACCCACATGGGTTATACATCTTTAGAATCTTGTTTAGAAGACCTGGAGAAAGAAGGTCAGTTGTTGCGCATCCGCGAAGAGGTTGATCCTCATCTGGAAATGGCAACCATTCATCTGAAAGTATTCTCCAGTGCCGGTCCGGCTATTTTATTTGAAAATGTAAAAGGCAGTAAGTTTCGATGTAGTTCAAATATTTTTGGAACTCTTTCGAGAAGCAAATTCATTTTTCGAGACGCTCTACAAACTGTTCAACAGCTAATCGCCTTGCGCCAGGATCCGATGGCGGCCTTGAAATCGCCACTCAAAAATGTCAGAACAGCATGGTCAGCGCTCAAGGCTTTGCCCTTGCGTAACCCCATACAGAAGCCGCTTCTTCACCAGCAAATTCGTATTTCAGATTTGCCACAAATTCAACATTGGCCGGATGATGGCGGTTCATTTGTTACCTTACCTCAAGTGTATACCGAAGATCCATCTCAGCCCGGTATCATGAAGGCAAACTTAGGAATGTATCGCATTCAATTGAGTGGAAACGATTATCTCCAGGATCAGGAAATAGGCCTACACTATCAATTACACCGCGGTATTGGTGTGCATCAAACCAAGGCCAATGCCATGAATCAGGCACTCAAGGTAAGTTGTTTTGTGGGTGGTCCGCCTGCACATAGTGTAGCTGCAGTAATGCCATTACCCGAAGGAATCAGCGAAATGACTTTTGCCGGCGTACTCGGACAACGACGCTTTCGGTATACTTATCAGGATGGTTATGCCTTAAGCACTGATGCAGATTTTGTTATCACCGGTGAAGTTCGACCCGGTGAAGTAAAACCCGAAGGACCTTTCGGTGACCACCTGGGATATTATTCGCTTAAACATCCTTTCCCACTCATGCGGGTTCACAAAGTTTATGCCCGTAAAAATGCTATCTGGCCTTTTACCGTTGTAGGAAGACCCCCACAAGAGGATACCAGCTTCGGGCAACTCATTCATGAAATGACCGGTCAGGCTATACCCAATGAAATTCCCGGATTGCGGGAAGTACATGCTGTTGATGCCGCAGGCGTACATCCATTACTTTTAGCGATTGGCAGTGAACGTTATACACCTTATTTGAATTTAGCACAGCCCGCCGAAATTCTCACTATTGCCAATCATATTTTGGGGACCGGGCAATTGAGTTTGGCTAAATTCCTTTACATCGCTGCAGATCCGAATCATCAACTTCATGTTCATAATATTGCCGCTTATTTGCAGTATATTTTTGAGCGAATGGATACCCGACGCGATATTCATTTTTATACCAACACAAGTATTGATACCCTCGATTATTCCGGTACATCGATCAATCAGGGAAGTAAAGTGGTATTTGCAGCCTGTGGCGAACCAATACGACGATTAAAGATGGAATTGCCTTCCATTTTGAAACATAGAGGTGCTGTGATGGTTATGCCGGGAGTCTGCGCCCTCCCGATGGCTAACTTTGAAACCTATGCTAAATCAGCTATGGAAATGGATATGCTGAATCAACAATGTCAGGCAGAACTGGCTTCCCTCCAAGGCATTGTTCAAATTGTTGTTTGTGAAGATGCCGCATTTACAGCAGCCAGTCTGAATAATTATTTATGGGTTACTTATACCCGTTGCAATCCATCGCATGATATTTATGGTATTCAATCATTCGTCGATTTTAAACACTGGGGTTGTCATGGACCAGTCATACTGGATGCCAGGAAAAAACCCCATCATGCGCCGCCTTTAGTCATGGATGCTTCGGTCGAACGACGGGCTGAGGAGATTTTGCAAAGAGCAGGTTACCAGTTTTAAGCTTGTAATCCGTCCACATAAGCCTGCATTTCTGCAAAAGCCTGTTTGCAAACTCCATCCAGCGTAATAATTTTTGGCTTGAGTACCGACCAATCTGCTTTAGAGGCTGCAAGTTTTTCAAGTTCATGTACATGCGAAACATCTTCTGCAACGCCCATGTAGTTTAGTTGGGTTTTGAGGGAGTGGGCCGAAATCTGAACGGCTTCATGTTGCTCATTCGCGGAAGCTTCTTTCATCTGATTAACCAGTTTCGGGGCATTATCCAAAAACAAAGAGATATACTTTTTTTGTTTGGCAAGATCATTTCCGGCAAAAGATATGAGAAAGCGCGGATTGGTAATTGGATTTGAAAAGTATTCCGGAATTGATTTTTGTCCGGTAAATGACTCGCTCCGATCGGATGAACCGACGGGTTCGGATGATTCTATTTTTCTTTTTAAAATGAGATCTTTGTTGATGTATTTCAAAATTTTTTGAAACAACTCCTGCTTTTGAAAAGGTTTTGGAATATGGTCGTTCATTCCGGCTTGCAGGTAATTGGCAATATCCTGCTTCATCACATTGGCCGTCATCGCAATGATGCGTGTATTTTTTGTCTTTTCATCCGGCTCTTTACGAATGATTCGTGTTGCCTCCACACCACTCATGCCGGGCATTTGAATATCCATCAAGACGACATCAAATGCTCCACCCCGGGCGAATTGTATAGCTTCCGGACCACTGCGTGCTTCCTGAATTTGAATATGCGGAGCAACGCTCTTCATGGTATCAACAGCGAGCAGGGTATTAAATTCGTTATCATCTACCAACAAAACACGCATGCGGTTCAGTAGATCAATGTCACCGGCTGAGAGTTCGAATGTTTCTTTGGGTAAAAGCAAATTTTGATCTCCGATTTGAAAAGGAATCGTAAATCGGAATGTAGTACCCCGGCCTAATTCGCTCTCCACGTCAATAACACCATCCATCAATTCGACCAGTTGTTTAGAAATGGTCAGACCCAGTCCGGTTCCTCCATATTTACGGGCTACGTCGGTTCCTGCCTGGGTAAAACTTTCAAAAATTTTGGCTACATAATCCTTGGCAATTCCAATACCTGTATCGGTCACATCAAAGGCGATTTTTATGAATTTGTTCTGCAGATGGACCACTTTACAATTGATTTTTACATGTCCTTTTTCAGTAAATTTAACAGCGTTGCCTGCCAGATTCATCAAAACTTGTGAGAGTCTGGTAGGATCTCCAATCAATGAGTCGGGAACATCGGATTCGGTGTCGAAACGAATTTCTATCCCTTTTTCTTCTGCTTTAAATCGAAGCAGGGTGACCACATTTTTTAAAACCTGCTTGAGCGAGAACTCAATAAATTCAATCGTAATCTTACCGGCTTCAATTTTTGAAAAATCCAAAATATCATTCACAATCACCAGAAGATTATCCGCGCTTTGAGCAATGGCATTTAAATATTTCAGCTGATCGGGCCTCGGATTTTTTTCCAGCAGAAGCCTGGACATCCCCACGATAGCATTCATGGGTGTGCGAATTTCGTGGCTCATGTTGGCAATGAATTCCTGCTTGAGTTTCGCCGATTGTTCGGCCACTTCTTTTTCCTTTACTGCAAATTCTATTTCATGTCGAATCTGCAAATGATGCAACTTGTTGATGGTATTTTGCTGGAAAATTTCATCCTTCAGTTTTTCATATTTTTTCAGATGTTCATAAGCTTCTGTGATGTCGCCCATTTTTTCATATACCTGAGCATACATTTCGTGGATGCTCATGATATCGTGTTTTCGGGAATGTTCATTCGCCAGATCAAATGAGGCGTCCAGATGATGCAACGCTCCGGTATAATCTTTTTCATCAAAACAGATTCTGCCTAAATAAAATTCTGAAATGATGATGCCTTCGAAGTTTGAAAGTTCTTCGGCTTGATGAATCACCAGATTCAGGTAGCGTTGTGCCTTGTCAAACATTTTCTTTTTGTAATACACCTTCCCGATGCCACTCTTGGCCATCATATTCCCTACGGTATTGGGTTCGCTTAATACCAGACTGCGTTTGAAATTAATGATGGCCAGGTTGTAAACTTCCTTTTTCAGATAGATATTTCCTAAGGTGTGATATACAGAAATGAGACGTTTTTTGTCATCATATTTCTTAAAAATTTCACGGCAACGTTTGGCATATTCCAGGGCATTGTCATAATCAAACAAATCAAAATGCAGATTGGAAATACTAATTAAAACAACAGATTGCGCAAGCTCATCACCCAGCTCTTCATTGATTTCCAAAGCCCATTGGTAGTATTTGGACGCATTTGACAAGTCGCCGAGATCGCGATAGATATTTCCATAGTTATTGTAAATCCTTGCTTTGAGGGCATCGAATTTATTTTCTTTTGCAATTTTCAGAGCTTCCTTCAAGGTGGACAATCCTTTGTCGTATTCGCCTTTCAGCCAATAACAAGCGCCTTTGTTGTTGAGCCCTCTTCCTGCACCCAGATGATACCGGATGGCTTGTGAACGTTCAATAATTTCGTTGGACAGTTGATAAGCCTCATCAATGTCGTAATGCCTGATTTCTAACACAATCTCAATCAGGCAATCGATTCGCTCTTTTTCGGTTACCAATTCATTGTAGTATTTTTTGAGTTGTAAATATCGTTCGGTAGACATGATTTAATGGGGCTTGATCGATAATTTAAAGAGGGTTTCGGTTTTATCTGTTATTCGAAACCGATGATCTGTTTTAAATCCGGGGATCCAAATAATTTTTTGATTTGATTCAACAATCCAGATTTGTTCTTTTTCATGTAAGGGCACTTTTGCGTCTATCAGGACACGGGCAACTTTTTTCTTTTTCACCATTCCCAAAGGGTATAAATAATCGCCCAGTTTCCATTTGCGTAAAATGAGCGGGAACTCCAATTTTTGTCGGTCCACATAACAGGTCCAAGCGTTGGATGGCTTTTCAAAATGTGCGGCCGGTTTCGTTGTCGCGCTTAACTTGCCCAAAGGTGTATCTACAGTTCCAAAATCGGATTCCAATAAAATGATTTCTGATTCGGAGGCTTGAGTTGTAGTTAAAACCAAAAAATCACGATGACGAATGATTCGAAATAGGCCTTGTTCAATGGCTGCCCCACTTCTTGCATCCAGCAATTTGATAATTTCAGAAGTTTGATTCGCCGAAAACCCATAAGGGTAAAAAAGTTCAAATACAATGGTTTTTAATGGTCCGGCTTTCAGAAGTTTGCGAATGTGAATGTATAAGTCCTTTCCGCGTTTTTCAACCAATGTTTCCCGGATATGATGAATCGACTGCTGATATATTTCCAATGTTTCTACAAAGCGCTGTCTATTTTTCAGCATATTCTCCTCGAATGAAGGGAAGTGTTCCTGGATGCGAGGAATAATGAGATGACGGATTTTATTCCGGGAATAATCGGTTTGCAGATTGCTGCGGTCTTCGAGAAAAGGGATTTGATAATGCTTGGCATAGGTTACAATGTCCGATTTGGAAACTTGTAAAAGCGGGCGCAAGATTGAGCCATTTTTTTCCGGAATTCCGCTTAAACCTTGCAAGCCTGTACCGCGAATCAGGTGAAAGAGAAGGGTTGCAATTTGGTCGTTACGGTGGTGTGCAGTCAGAATATAATTAAAACCAAATAGTTTCTGTAATTCGTAAAAATAATCATATCGTAAATTCCGGGCAGCCACTTGAACGGATTCCTGATTTTTCGTTGCAATTTTTTCCGTGTCAAATGAGCGGGAGTAGAAAGGGATTTGATTTTGTTCGCAATATGCTTTCACCAAAGCTTCTTCCCGGTTGGAGTCCCCGCCCCTTAATTGGTAGTTGCAATGAGCCACCCCGATGGGCCGGGAGGCTTGATGAAATGCATGTAGCATGACCATAGAGTCGATTCCTCCACTCACAGCCAGCAAACAGGTTTTGCCGGACTCGGGCCAGACTATTTCCTTTAGCATCATTCGTCGGTAATTTCGTCGAGGGCCATTTGTAATTCATTTCGGGCATGAAGATCTTTCGCCGCAAGAGCAATTCCAATTCCTTTTTGGTAAACCTCAATCGCCTGATCAGGCAATTGCAAGGCCTCATAGGTTTTGGCAAGATGATAATAGGTTCCCAGATAATTGGCATCTGACTCCAAAACCCGCTGGAAAGCCTGCAAAGCAAGTTCGTCTTGCGCCATTTTGCGGTACTCAAGGCCAAGTGCATGTAATAGAAAACAATCATGGGGAGATTGTTTCAACATTTCTTTGATTTTGTCAATCCGTTCGCTCATCCTTTAATGCTATCCTTGCAAACTTAATGATTTGGAGTCGAATCAGGAATGCCGAATTCGTCATATGGAATGTGACTAACTTTCCCCTATCGAAAATGACCATATAATTGCGTTATTTTCTCTGATTTTTTGAAAGCCCTTGTATTATCTTTGCGGCTTCAAATGACGTCGGGCTTCTGTTTTCGACCCCAAAAGTTGTGGTTTGTACTTTCAATCCTCATGCCCCAAGGTTCTTTACACAGTTGACCGATTAACAGATAAAATGACAGGTATGAAAATATTGGTTTGCATTACTAAAGCGCCGGATACGACCACAAAAATTGCGTTTGTCGATAATGATACCCGCCTCAATGAAGCCGGAGTGCAATGGATTATTAACCCTTATGAAGAATGGTATGCTTTGGTACGTGCATTGGAATTAAAAGAGGCCGGTTTGGCAACCGCCGTACATTTGGTTACCGTTGGAAAAGCGGATGCAGAGCCTATTATTCGTAAAGCTTTGGCTTTGGGCGGGGATGAAGCAATCCGTATAGATGCAGAAAGTAACGACAGTTTTTATATCTCTTCACAAATTGCCCATTATGCCCGTACCGAAAATTACGACCTGATAATGACGGGAAAGGAAAGCATCGACTACAATAATGCCAGCACGGGTGCGATGATTGCTGAATTGTTGGATATGCCCTATATCACACATGTTTCCAAACTGGAGGTAAGTGGTAATCAAGTTCAGACCAATCGCGAAATTGAAGGTGGTGAAGAAAGTAATTCCTGCACGGTACCTTTAGTCATTTCTTGTCAAAAAGGAATGGCAGAAGCCCGAATCCCGAATATGCGTGGTATTATGGCGGCACGTACCAAACCTTTGAAAGTGCTTACACCTATCGATGAAAGCGAATTGACTTCAACAATATCTTACGAAATGCTACCTCAAAAAGCAGGCGTTAAAATGGTTGCACCCGAACAAATGGATGAACTGGTTCGCTTACTTCATGAAGAGGCTAAAGTGATCTAATTCAAGACATTTACAAACAATAAAAATTAAAATTTAGAATTATGGTATTGGTTTTTGCCGAACAGAATCAGGGAGTCTTTAAAAAATCAGCATTGGAAGCCGTGAGTTATGCCGCCTCAGTGGCTGCAGCAAGTGGTACTGAGGCCCATGCATTGGTAATGGGCATGTGTCAGGATCCGGCGGCATTAGGACAATACGGCGCCTCTAAAGTATATCACCTCAATGATGATCGTTTAAACCATCTGGAAGCAAAAGCATACGCTAAAGCGATTGTACAATTGGCTACAGAGGCCGGAGCGAAAGTCATTGTTTTCTCTAATAATAATACTGCCAAGGCTGTGGCTCCCAGAGTTTCTGCTCGTTTAAAGGCGGGTTTGGTCGCAGGTGCCATTGCTCTACCGGATATGAACAATGGTTTTGTAGTAAAGAAAGCGGTGTTTTCAGGAAAGGCATTTTCATTTGTAAAAATCAATACTGAAATAAAAGTTATTTCATTGACTCCCAACTCATTGGGTTTAAATAAAGTAGATGGCCAGGCTGAGGTCATTCTTAAAACGGCCAATTTTACCGATTCAGATTTTAGAGTGAAAGTGGAAAGTGTGCAAACCGTGAGTGGAATAGTTCCATTGGGTGAAGCTGAATTGGTAGTAAGTGGCGGACGTGGACTAAAAGGACCTGAAAACTGGGGCATACTCGAAGATTTGGCCTCTGCAGTTGGTGCAACTTTGGCTTGTTCTCGTCCGGTTGCCGATTCACATTGGCGTCCTCACCATGAACATGTTGGTCAGACTGGTGGAACGATCCGTCCGAATTTATACATTGCTGTGGGAATCAGTGGAGCCATTCAACATCTGGCAGGTGTTAATAGTTCAAAAACAATCGTGGTGATCAACAAGGATGCAGAGGCTCCATTCTTTAAAGCCGCCGATTATGGCGTTTTGGGAGATGCCTTTGAAGTAGTTCCTCGTTTAACTGAAGCGATTAAAAAATTTAAGGCAGCCCAGCACGCCTGATACTCGCCCCATAACACCGCTAAACATGAGCGCCTAATAATTAGAACTTGAAATAGTCGCATTGTCGCATAGCGTGACCCAATCGCATTCTTATGCGGTAGTATTGGGAGAGGTGAATGGGGTACGCAAACTACCCATTGTTATTGGTGCATTTGAGGCACAGGCCATTGCAGTAGCCCTCGAAAACATGCAACCCACGAGACCTTTAACCCATGATTTGCTGAAAAATATGATGACAGCTTTTCAGATTCAATTACTGGAAATTCTGATTCACCGAATTCATGAAGGAATTTTTTACGCAAAACTTATTTGTCAAACGCCTACCGAAACCATTGAAATCGATTCGCGAACTTCCGATGCATTAGCCATTGCAGTTCGTTTCGATGCCCCCATTTTTACTTTTGAATCCATCTTAGATTCAGCCGGTTTACAAATGGATGAAAATGCGTCTAAAATTGCTGAGCCTGAGGCAGATAAGAAAGCCAAGGCAAAAATTTCAGGTAAAGATGATTTGTCTGCAATGAGTATTTCCGAATTGCAACAAATGCTGGAGGAAGTTCTGGACAAAGAGGATTATATCAGGGCTGCGCAGATTCGGGATGAAATCAATGCCCGCAAATAAGGTTTTTTTGGGACCTGCGGATTCTATTCTTTCAATAGATCTTCTATTCAAAAATGTGACTCAATTTCACCCCGCTGAATTTCCGGATTGGCGTGTTCAATTATCGCAGGGCATTTATAAAATTTGTAAGACATTCATTTTTTCAAGGGATATGCGCTTAAGTTTGTAATGAAAAACATTTCATCACACAAAAATTTAATTGATATATCCATGAAAGTTGCTGTGGTAGGTGCCACCGGATTAGTTGGTAGCAAAATGCTTGAAGTTCTGGCAGAAAGAAAATTTCCGGTACAAACATTGCTTCCGGTTGCCTCGGAAAAATCAATTGGGAAAATGGTATCGTTTCTGGGTAAAGAATACCCGGTTGTTTCGTATCAGGAAGCCATTGCGCAAAAGCCCGATTTGGCACTCTTTTCAGCCGGTGGGGCTATTTCTCTGGCTTTAGCACCTCTATTTGCAGATGCCGGTATTCGGGTTATCGATAACTCTTCAGCCTGGCGGATGGAACCACATATCAAACTTGTTGTACCGGAGGTGAATGGTCATGTACTCACCAAAGATGATTTCATCATTGCCAATCCAAATTGCAGTACGATACAAATGGTGATGGTACTGAAACCTTTACATGTAAAATATAGCATTACGCGGGTGGTGGTATCTACCTATCAGTCGGTGAGTGGTACAGGTGTAAAAGCGGTTCAGCAATTACTCGATGAACGTGCCGGAATCAATGGACCTAAAGCATATCCGCATCAGATTGATTTGAATGCTTTGCCGCATATTGATGTGTTTATGGAGAATGGTTATACCAAGGAAGAAATGAAAATGATTTGGGAAACCAAAAAAATCATGGAAGATAATACCATTGCTGTAACGGCAACTGCTGTTCGTATACCCGTGATGGGAGGGCATAGTGAAAGTGTAAATATTGAATTTGCCCATGATTTTGACTTGGCGACTGTTCGTGGTTTATTGTCCAATTTTCCCGGCCTGACCTTGAAGGATGACCCTGTTCATTTTGACTATCCGATGCCGATTTTCGCAGCGAATCGCGATGAGGTGTTTGTTGGCCGCATACGAAGAGATGAATCTCAGCCCAACACCTTACAATGCTGGATCGTTTCTGATAATTTGCGAAAAGGTGCAGCAACCAATGCCGTTCAAATTGCAGAATATTTGCTGCAAAAAGGCTGGATTGTTTAAAGTACGACAAAGAACTATGAATAGACTCATTTTTATATTGGCTTGTTTGGGAATTACTTTAGTCACGCAAGCGCAGATCAAGGGACGTCCGCAGTTTGTTGAAATAAAGGGCCAAGTGACTCAAACAGCTGACTATTGCGGGGGAGCCAGGCCGACTGAGGAGGTTTTGAAGGAATTATCGAAACCCAAACCCCTGCCGAATCACATCATTTATGTTAAGTTAGGGCGGCTCAATGAAAGCACTAGACCCGTTTATCGAAAAATTCGTTGTGATCAAAATGGACGATTCAGGACTAAATTGAACGTTGGTACAAGCTATAGTTTTCTGGATGAGTGGAAGGGGACTCCTTTTGTAGCTCCTGCGAATAGCGAATTTGTGACGTGGGATATCGCTTGTTTGCGTGATCGCTATGCTCGTCCTGATTTTGTTTTGAAAGTAAAAAAGAAGAACAATCCGTTGGTATTCATTCAATTGCATCAGCCCTGTTTTTATAAACCCTATTGTGGTCAATATTCAGGTCCATTGCCCCCATAACGGCTTGCTTTTTTCGGAGTTAAAAGATGATTTAAATCAAGATTTTGTTGCCATAAAATGCCCAAATGCCTGTGTGTTGCGGGTTCATTCAACGAGCTTATTTTGCGATTGTCACGGGATTGTCATATTTCGTTTTGACAACTTTTAGAGCCTTCATTTGGAGCTACTTTTGAGCCATAAAATAGTAAAAAAATGAAGAAAATTGTTACCTCTTTGATAATGATGATGAGCCTTGGGGCAACGGTCAAAGCACAGATTCCGGCTTGGATAGAAGACTCGGTCAGTATTGCACCGGCATATGCCAATGATGTTTACTACAGCATGAAAAATGATGAGGTCCGAACGGAAGGCAACAAAAACTGGCATCTGGCTTTTTCATTGAGTATAGGAGACAGTGCCGGCGTGTGGGCCAATCATAATGGGGGCAATAGTTTTGTACGCGTTTTTAATATCCACAAAGATTCTTCTCAATGGGCGAGTGTAAGCTTGGCCGACACAGCAACAGGAGTTTTGGCTTTCAACAATGATCAGGGTTGGTTTCAAGGTGCATTCAATGATATTCCCAGTGCAGATCCATTTAATTATGGGTGGGGAAAATATGAGCCAACCACGCATAATATTTATGGGGATAGTTTATTTATTGTAAGAGCTAATGGTATTTATTACAAATTGTTCATTCAAAAACTGGAGTCTATCCCGATGATATGGACTTTTAAGGTAGGTGATTTTTCAGGAAATGATATGACCTATACCATCAATAAAACCCCGGATTTCACGAATCGTTTGTTTGCTTATTTTGATTTGGCCACCGGAGCTGATACCAATCGTGAGCCGGATATCAGCGCATGGGATATTCTTTTTACGCGCTATACAACCAATGCGCCCGGTAGCGGTCAGTTTCCATTCAATAATGTCGTGGGGGTATTAACCAACAAAGGCGTTAAAGCTGCACGAGCATCATTGATTCACGTTGATACCGCATTTGTTCAATATTATAATTACTCCAATAACTGGAACCCTGCTATTTCGGCCATCGGATACAATTGGAAAGGTTTTGATTTGGGTTCCAATACCTGGTTGATTGCTGATTCTAATTCTTATTTTATTCAAGATAAACCAGGCAATTTGTATCAATTACAATTCCTTTCTTTTGGCGGACAAAGTACCGGTAACATTAAATTCAGAAAACGTATGGTGGCACCGGTTGCTGTAACAGATGTCAATTCAACAGTCTCGAGATACGAATTCTATCCGGTACCGACACAATCGCAATTGTCGGTTATGCTCGATTCTAAAGAACATGCCGAGGCACAGTTGAATATCATTGATATGGCTGGAAGAATGATTCATTCTCAAAAAATCAATATCCAATCCGGTTTAAATGCCTATCAGTTGTCCTTGGGACATTTGAGCAATGGACAGTATATCGTTCAAATTAAAGGTCAGCATATTCAAATTGCTGAAAAAGTTCAAATCGACAAATAAGTATGCAGTTAAGGGCATTCTTTTTTACAATCTTTCTACTGGCAGTATCCGGTGTGGATGCTGCCGATTTATTGATAAAAGTACTGGATGCTGAAAAAAAACAAGCACTACAAGCTGCGCAGATCAAATGTATTTTACCAGCCGGTCAAACCATGATGGGTCAAACGGATTCAAATGGGCAGTTTGTTTTAGAAAATGTGGTTTATCCGGTCCAAATACGATGTACTTCGGTGGGCTATGTGGCTTTTAGCCATGCCATTTCGTTTGAACGAGTAAATCAATCGGATGGCAGGCATACATATGACATATTGCTCGAAAAAAATGTACAAAACATGGCTGAAGTGGTTGTTACCGGGCAAATTGTACCGGTTTTAGCTAAACAGTCTATTTATAAGGTGAATACTATTTCTTCTGAACAAATTACACAACGTGCAGCTGTGAACCTGGGCGATGCTTTAGGTTTTGAAATGAATCAATTCATCAGCAATGATAATATACTGGGTTCATCCACGAGTATGGGTGGTTTAGGCGGACAAAATGTAAAAATTCTTGTGAATGGGGTACCTGTTTTGGGGCGTGAAAACGGAAATATCGATTTGGGTCAATTGAATTTGAACAATGTCAAACGAATTGAAATGATTCAGGGGCCGATGAGTGTGATGTATGGTTCGAATGCATTGGGCGGTGTGATAAATTTGATTACGAACAGTCCACAAAAGAAACTCAACTTTGGAGTTCGAACTTATTTGGAAAGTATTGGGCGTTTCATTTTCTCTGGATATGGCAGATGGATGAAAAAAAGTCATCAGTTTCAGTTGTCTCTGGCCCGTAATTTTTTTCAGGGTTGGACACCGGAAGATTCAGTGGACCGCTATCAGCAGTGGAAGCCTAAAACCCAATACACGGCTGATTTGATGTATCATTACGCACGCAATAAATTTAAGTTCAGTTATTTCGGGTCCTTTCTCCATGAAAAAATCAGCAACAAGGGTGTTCCTATCGTGAATCCTTATGAAGGTTATGCCTTCGATGAATATTACAGAACCATGCGTCAGATTCATTCTGCAACGATTCAGATTCAGTTAAATGAGAAGGAACAACTTCAATTTATCAATAGTTACACGCCTTATACGAGAACGAAAAATCGGTTTAAGAAAGATTTAGTCACTTTACAGCAATTTGAAACACCCAGCGTAGGCGATCAGGATACTTCCCGATTTAATATGCATAATCTGAGAGGAACTTTAACTTCCAAAAGATTGAAGAACACTGAATTATTAATGGGATATGAGTTCAGCCATGAAACGGGCAAGAGCTATAAATTGGCCGACATCACCCAGCAAATTTCTGATTTGGGTTTGTTTGCTTCATTCAATTATCGTGTTGGAAATTGGAACTTTCAGCCATCCCTTCGTTACACCCTCAATAGTCAGTTTGGAAATTCATGGA